>SFHN01000186.1 GCA_004555635.1 [Eubacterium] saphenum | reverse complement strand
TATTGATTTTTTGTGGAAAATGTGTTATAATCAACCTTGATATAACAGCCTTTTCAAACATTAAAACGGATTTTCACATCAAGCAGGAAAACGGTGATTTTATGAAAAAAATAATCTCCATAATTGCCGCGGTCGGAATAATGTTCTCGATAGCGGTCTGTGCATTTGCGGAGAATACGATGTACTATGTTCCGACCGTCTACAACGACAGAAGCGGACTTCCGACAGGAGAAGCAAACGCTGTTGTGCAGACGCCTGACGGCTACATATGGATTGGCAGCTACGCGGGGCTTATTCGCTATGACGGTACGGTGTTCAGAAATTTCAGCGAGGAGGGCGCTCTGAAAACTGCTACAGTGCGCTCGCTGTTCGTTGACTCTGCGGGGCGGCTGTGGGTCGGCTCAAACGACCTCGGTGTTTTCTATATGGAAAACGGCGTTTTTGTTCAGCCCGAGGGTCAGCCCGAGGACAGCTTTTTCACGATACGCAGCTTTTCCGAAGCGAAAAACGGCGACATCTACGTTTCAAGCTCGTCGGGGCTTGCAAAGGTGTCCGACAGGAAAATGACGATTTACGAAACACGCGGGATTTACGGAGAAACGGTTTATTCATCGGCGGAAGACAGGTTCGGGAGAATTTGGTGCTCAACAAATTCGGGCTGCTGCGTTATCAGTCCCGACGGCGCGCTTGCGGGAAGCCTTGACAGCAGCGTTATTTTTTCCGGCGGCGAAAACGTCTACTGCCTTACCGCAGGAGAAAACGACAAGCTTTGGTTCGGCTCGGACGCGGATACGCTCGCGGAGGTTTCTCTTGTAAGCGAGCAGCTTTCCTCGTCAGGACTTGACATAACCTACCACAAAACAGGCAGTGTATTTACTCACGACAGCATTCATCTTCTATCCGACGGCGGCATTGCGGTAAACGGACTTCGCGGCTTCGGAATTTTACGCGGCAATGAGTTTGTCGATTTTGGCGAGGAGGATGGCGCTGCGTCGGTGGAAGGCTCCTGCGTCGATTATGAGGGGAACATATGGCTCGCTTCCTCTACAAACGGCATTGTGAAATTCACCGAGGGCTGCTACTCTAACCCAAACAGCTACGCAGGTCTTAGCGGAAAATCACTCAACACAATAGCAGCGCAGGGCGGCTATTACTTTATGGGAACGGACAAAGGGCTGATTGTCTGCACGGACGACTGGCAGAGCATTGAGAAGCAGAATATTGAAAACGAGCTTACTAAGCTGCTTGACGGTCAGCGGGTGCGCCACGTTCTCGCCGACAGTAAGGGGAACATCTGGGTAGCGTCTTATTCCGACAACCCCGTTATCCGCTGCAATCCCGCTACTTGGGAAATAACCTGCTTTACACAGGCGGACGGGATTTCTGACAGAAGCGCAAGAACGCTTCTCGAGATGTCCGACGGGTCAATCGCAGTGGGAACGCAGAACGGGCTCAGCATAATCGCTCCCGATGGGAAAATCACAAGCTACAAGAGCCTTGCCTACCCTGCTATCCTCTGTATGACAGAAACCGCTTCGGGCACGCTTCTTGCGGGCAGCGACGGCGGCGGTATCTATGAGATAAAGGACGACAGCGTTACGGTTCACAGCTACTCCGAGGGGCTTGACAACGGAATTATTCTGCGCATTACCGAAGACTCCGAACCCGGCTGCCTTTTCGTAAGCACAAGCAGCGGACTTTTCTACTACGATGGGAAAACATTCCGCAAGCTGACAAATCTCGACAAAAACTCGGGAAACATCTTTGACATCTATCTAATCGACGACAAAATGTACCTGCTTCAGAACAGCGGTATCCTTATGATTTCGCGCGAGGACGTTATTGCTGACAACGGCGCGGCGTCCATTTGCTACGGTTTTGAGCACGGACTTTCGGGGTCTATGTATGCGAACACCTGGCATTGGCTCTCGCCCGATGGCAAGCTTTATCTTGCGACCAGCAGCGGAGTCAGCATTTTTGCTTTCAGCCAGCCCGAATGCATTCTACCCAAAGGCGTTGTAAACAGCATTACCGTGGACGGCACGGCATACGACCACCCGCAGTCGCTGAATCTGGGAACCGAAGCGCACCGTATAACTGTGGACTTTGCTGCACTATCTTTTACGGGGACAACACGGCTGTCGATTGCATACAAGCTTGACGGATTTGATGCGGAGGAAACCGTCATTTCGAGCGAAAAGAGAGCTAATATCAGCTACACAAACCTGCCCGGCGGCGAATACACGTTCAGAATGCGCATTTACCTCACCGACAATCCCGAGCAAAGCGAAGAATATACCGTTTCGATAAAGAAGGACAGAAAATTCTCCGAAAAGCCCGCATTTGTAGCGCTTCTGATTTTCAGCGGAATTGCCTTTGCGGTGGCAATCACAAGCATTGTTCTTTATGCTAGAATAAGGGTTATGAAGCGCCGTCAGAAGATATACAAGGAGATTATCGACCAATCTCTCAAAACCTTCGCGGAAACAATTGACGCAAAGGACACATACACGAACGGTCACTCGCTCCGCGTCGCGATTTATTCGCAAGAGCTTGCCCGCCGAATGAATATGAACGAGGAGGAACAAGAGCGCGTATACTACATCGCAATGCTTCACGACATCGGAAAAATCGGTATCCCCGACAGCATTCTCACAAAGCCCGGAAGGCTCACCGATGAGGAGCGAAAGATTATTCAGCAGCACCCCGCAATCGGCGCGGAAATACTAAAAAACTACACCGCAATTGAGGGTATTGGCGACGGCGCGAAATACCACCACGAGCGTATCGACGGCAAGGGCTACTGCGAGGGGCTTTCGGGCGACGAAATTCCGCTGATAGCGCGTATAATCGGCGTTGCGGACACCTACGACGCGATGTCAAGCAAGCGCTGCTACCGTGATTCGCTGCCAACAGATCTCATTATTGAGGAGCTTAAGCGTGTTTCGGGAACTCAGCTTGACCCGAACATCGTTCCGCATATGATTGATATGATTGCGGACGGCACGGCGCCGGTTGTTCTCCCCGACGATAACAAGCAATAAAGAAGCAGCCTGAGAAGCGCACACGGCTTCTCGGGCTGTTTCGTTTTTCAATTAGTGCTTAACAAAGGCTGCGGTATATTCGCTTTACGTCGTCTGCCGAAACAGGCTTTATCGTATTCGCGGGGCTGCCGCTTGCTACCGCGTCGTCTGACATCTTGTCGATTAGCGCAAAGAACTTTTCAACGTGCATTATTTCCAGCCGAAGCATTACGTTCTTCTTAACGGTTCGCCAGTCGTAAAGAACCGCGCTCTGAAAAACTATGCCGTAACGCTGCTTTAAGCGTGCCTGTCGGGGTGTTTCGCCGCCGACGGTGATTGTTCCCTGCGTCGGCTGGAGAAGGTCGGCTATGATTCGCAGAAGCGTTGTCTTGCCGCAGCCCGACGGTCCCAACAGCGAAATGAACTCGCCCTTTCTTATATCAAGCGAAACGCTCGTCAAAGCCGTAACACCTCTCCCATCGGTGGT
>SFHN01000185.1 GCA_004555635.1 [Eubacterium] saphenum | reverse complement strand
CGGACATCTGATTTTTTGCTAGAAAAGCAAAAACCTGTATTTTTGCGCCGCGGTAGGGAACTCTTTGTTTATATTCACCAAAACCTCGCGCATATTGACAAGATAAATCGTCAGCCCAATCTGTTTGATTTCATAATACAGTTTATTATATCATATCGGGGCAAAAAATGCAAGGGGTTTGTGAAAATTTTTTTTGTTTTTTCGGGAGGAATAAAAATGAACAGGACGGACCTTGCCGCAGAAGCGGCGCAGATGCTTTCTGACAAGAGCGGCATTCGCTCCGTTTCGCGAAAAATCGGCGGGATTGAGATAACCGATGTGCGCGTTTCGCAGAGTGCAGCCGAGCGCGTCGGAAAGCCCGCGGGGCGCTACATTACGCTTGAGGGCAACCCCGACGCGGAGGGAATGACCGCGCTGCTTCAGCGCGCGATAGAGCAGCTTGTGCCGAAAAGCGGATTATTGCTGGCGGCGGGGCTGGGAAACCCCGATGTGACGCATGATACACTCGGCTCGGTGTGTGTGAAGCGCCTGCTTGCGGGGCAGGGGCGGCGGCGCTATCTCGCGGCAATCGAAACGGACGTTGCGCTTCGGACAGGAATAGAAACTCCCGCGCTGGTGCGAGCGGCGGCGCGGGAATGTGGGGCGGCCTGCGTGCTGGCGATTGACGCGCTTGCCTGTCGGTCGCCGCGCTACATCGGGCGGACGGTGCAGATAAGCAGCGCGGGGATTTCGCCGGGGTCGGGCGCAGGCGGCAGGGGCGTTGAGCTGTCGCAGCGGACGGTGCGGGTGCCTGTGGTGGCGCTTGGCGTGCCGACTCTGACGGAGCTGCCGTCGGTTACGCGCAGCGAATCCGACAGGGGGTATGTCGTGACCTCGGGCGACATAAACGTGGTAATCGACCGCTGGGCGGATGCAATCGGTGGCGCAATAAACGCCCTCGCGTGGTAGTCGGGCGCCTCGACGGGCAATCCGCCTTTCGTTTTGTACAACGTTTGCGCAGGTTTATCAACGGCGGGGGTTCGGCGCGCCTGCTTTTCGGTTTTTTACGCACTCTTGCGCGGAACGCAGACAATACCGCACGAATCTGTGCACAGCTCCACATAGTGAAGATTAAAGTTTTAGGTCAAGCCTTTTTCAAAAGGCCGCATTATGTGTGCCGGGCTACCCGCCGCCCCCTCCCCGTCTTCAGGCCTCCCGCGCGCCTTTCTCGCAAAAGCGAAGCGAAAACCGCGAAATCTTCCGCCTGCTGTTTGACAAACCCCTATTATAATAGTATACCCCCTAAAAAATATTACAAATCGGCATATCTCTGCGTTATTTTTCTTTATTCGCTGCGTAAAAAGATGAGCTTGTATAAAATGACTAAAACAAGGATAAAATGTTGATAAAAATTCTATAAGAAAAATGGGGCGGATTTCGGAAAACGCTTGATTTATTTTGTTGTTTATGGTAGAATAAATTTTGCGGGTTGCGCTTCGAGCGCGGCTTTATACACAAAAATGGCGATGATGTCGGAGGTTGCGCGGGTTTCCGCGGTAATTTCGACGGAGTATGTCCGGTTTCAAATCGGGCGGAGAAAGTTTACAGAAAACGTGTTGCTTTTGCCGCCGCAAGTTAAAGTGTTCGGGAGTCCCGAATAACTAATGCGCGGGCGCTGCGAAAATGGCACACACGGTACAGTGGATTTTTCAACATGAGCTTTCGCCAGACAATATCAAGAAAGGATTGAAAAATCATGGCATCCAACGAGAAGGTAAGAATCAAGATTAAGGGTTATGAGCACAGCGTTGTTGACGCGGCTGCCGCAAAGATTGTTGACGCTGCAAAGCGCAGCGGTGCAAGAGTTGCAGGTCCCATTCCGCTTCCCACAGACAAGCAGGTCGTAACCATCCTGAGAGCGGTTCACAAGTACAAGGATTCCCGCGAGCAGTTCGAGCAGAGAACACACAAGCGCCTTGTTGACGTTATCCGTCCCTCTCAGAAGACAATCGAAGCTCTCCAGAATCTCGAGCTTCCTGCAGGCGTAGAAATTTCAATGGACATCTAAAAGATGCCTTGGAGTTATGTTGGGGAAACCCAACCACTAACCACGCGCTCTACGGCGCATGGTCAAGTCGGTAAATCCGACCAATAACCAATAAGGAGGAAAAGTCGAAATGACAAAGGGCATTATCGGCAAGAAGATCGGCATGACGCAGATCTTCGACGAGGCAGGCAAGGTTGTTCCCGTAACCGTAATCGAAGCGGGTCCCTGCGTAATCGTTCAGAAAAAGACAACCGAAAACGACGGCTATGAGGCAGTTCAGCTCGGCTTTGGCGATGTTTCTCCGAAGCACGTTAACAAGCCCACGGCAGGTCACTTCAAGAAAAATGATGTTGCGGCAAAGAAGACTCTTAAGGAGTTCCGCTTCGATGACATCTCCGGCATGAACGTCGGCGATGTTCTCAAGGCAGACGTTTTTGCTGAGGGCGACGTTATCGACGTTGCGGGCACCAGCAAGGGTAAGGGCTTCACCGGCGCAATCAAGCGTCACAATCAGCACAGACTGAAGGAAACCCACGGTTCCGGCCCTGTTGCAAGACAGGCAGGCTCTATGGGCGCTTGCTCCAGCCCCTCGAGAATCTTCAAGGGCAAGGGTATGGCAGGTCACATGGGTGCTGAGCAGGTTACGGTGCAGAATCTCGTGGTAGTCAAGGTTGACGTTGAGAACAACCTGATTGCCGTAAAGGGTGCTGTTCCCGGCCCCAAGGGCGGCGTTGTTACAATCTGCGACGCTGTTAAAGCTTAAGAAGGGAGGACACTATCATGTCAAAGATTAACGTAGTAGATATGGCGGGTAAGGTCGTTTCCGAGCTGGAGCTTAACGACGCAGTTTTCGGCGTTGAGCCGAACAAGACCGCTATGCACTCCGCTGTTGTGAATTATCTCGCAAATCAGCGTCAGGGCACACAGTCCACTCTTACCAGAACAGAGGTAAGCGGCGGCGGACGCAAGCCCTGGAGACAGAAGGGCACAGGCCACGCAAGACAGGGTTCCACCAGAGCTCCCCAGTGGAGACACGGCGGTATCGCTCTCGGTCCGAAGCCCCGTTCTTACAGATTTACCCTGAACAAGAAGGTTAAGAAGCTCGCTATGGTTTCAGCTCTCTCCTCCAAGGTGAGCGCAAACGAGATGATCGTAGTTGACGCTATCAAGGCTGACGAGTTCAAGACAAAGACAATGGTTGCTATGCTCAAGGCTATCGGCGCAGAGAAGAAGACTCTCGTGGTTCTCGACAGCGTTGACGCAAAGGTGATCAAGTCCATCGCAAACATCGAGGGCGCAAAGACTGCTCAGGTAAACGCTCTTTGTGTTTACGACATCCTCAACTGCGACAAGTTCGTTGTAGTAAAGGGTGCTGTTGAGAAGCTTGAGGAGGTGTACGCATAATGACAAAGACCGCTCAGGATATCATCATCAAGCCCATTATCACAGAGCACAGCATGGAGTGCCTCGCAGCAGGCAAGTACA
>SFHN01000184.1 GCA_004555635.1 [Eubacterium] saphenum | reverse complement strand
AGCCGCAGCTGTGTTATGTATTTATACGTCAAAGCCGCCTTTGCCCGTACATATAAATTATATCAAATTATCACCATAAAGTCAATACAAAAAAGAGCCGTCTGCCAATTTGTGCAGACGGCTCGGTTGGTTTTTAGGAAATTGCCTTCTTAAGAGAAGAAACCGCTGTGTTCGCGCTTGTGATGTTGTTGCTGCTCTCGGTCTTGTACGAGGAAAGCGTGTTCTCCTGAATCATATTGTACAGGTCAACAAGAGCGTTGAGCGAATCGCTTGCGGACTTCAGGTTGTTGTATGCGGTGGAATACGCCGAGGGCGCGCCCGAAAGCATCGTGCGGTATGCCGATACCTGATATGTATACATAACCGCATTAGCAAGGGTCTTGGAGTTTGCGCTCTTGGAAAGTTCCTTTACCGCCGCCGTGTCAAAGCCCGACGAACCGACTGCGGAAAGCTTGCTCTGAAGCGTGTTAAACGCAGAAATCGCATTTGTCGCCGCCGTAGCCGCATCACTGAGAGCCGCTGCATAGCTTGCGTTGGTTTCTGCGGAGGTGTAGGAATCCGTGAACTTGCTGTACTTCAGATTTGCCGCAGAAGTCGTAAAGTCGCTGAGATATGTCGAGCAGGAAGTCGTGAACTTGCTGAGATTGCCCTTGGGATTCTTGATGAATTTGTAGTACGCGTTGTACTTCTTCTGAAGTGCCGTAAGCGAGGTGTACAGCGTGTTGAGGCTTGTGTTTTCGGGCTTCGCCGAAGCTACCGCCGCGTCAACGGCGCTCTTTCCGCTGTCGATGGAAGCAAGAATATTTACCGCATAGTCGCGCTTCATAAACGCCGAGCGCGCGGTTTCCTCGCCGCCGCCGCTGTTCTCCATCTCGTAAATAGCATTCTGCGCGAGCATATCAATCTTTCCGATTTCGCCCGCCATAAGCGCCGCCGCGTCCATGATCGCCTCTCTGTCCTTTTCAAGCGACTTGGTTTTCGGAGAGGTTATAACGTTAGCGGGCTTCGGTGTGGTGGTGGTAGTTGCGGGTGTACCGGAAGTTTCCTTCGGAGTGGAGGAAGATACGGGTGTTTCGCTCGTTTCGGATGAGCTTGCGGGAGTGTCCGGCTCGGTAGGCTCGGTTACCTCGGAAACGCTTGATTCATCAGGCTTGGAGCTTTCCTCCGGCTCGGAAACGGAAGTGTCCTCGGGAGTTGTATCAGACTCCACAGGCTTGGTGTCCTCGGGTACGGAGGATTCGGGGTCTGACGTATCCTCGGGAGTTGTCGTTGTGGAAGTAACAGGAGTGGAAACGGGGTCGGTGTCCTTTACGGGCGGCTTGTTGTCGTCCTTTACAGAAGAAGCAATCAGGAATATCACAACCGCCGCAACCGCCGCAATACCGATAAGCGTGGGAAGCGCCTTCATAAACGGCGACTTTTTCTTCGGAGCGGCAGCAGCCTTTTTCTTGTCGAGAGATTTATCGTGCTTTGGCGGAGCCTTGTAGGGCGCGCCGCAGTTCTTGCAGAACTGCTCCTTTTCGTACATATCCTGTCCGCAGTTTCTGCAGTAGGACAGCTTTCCGAGCCTGGGGTCCTCCTCGGGCTTTGCGTTCGGGTCGCGTCTTGCGGGTCTGGGCAGGGGCGCAGGAACAGGCTCGGGCTGAGCGGGCACAGGCTCCTGTGCCGCACTCTGCTCCGCGATATACGGTGCGCCTTCCTCGATAAACGGCTCTGCCTCCGCTATAACGGGCTGAACATACTCTGCCGCGGGTGCAACGGGCACTGTTTCTGCAACAGGCTCGTCTTCGAAAGCGGGTGCAACAGGTGCTACCTCTGCAACGGGTTCTTCTTCAAAAACGGGTGCAACAGGCGCTACCTCTGCAACGGGTTCTTCTTCAAAAACGGGTGCAACAGGTGCAGCCTCAACAGGTTCTTCTTCGAAAACGGGAGCAACGGGCGCGACCTCTGCAACGGGTTCTTCTTCGAAAACGGGAGCAACAGGTGCTACCTCTGCAACGGGTTCTTCTTCGAAAACGGGAGCAACAGGCGCTACCTCTGCAACGGGTTCTTCTTCGAAAACGGGAGCAACAGGCGCTACCTCTGCAACGGGTTCTTCTTCGAAAGCGGGTGCAACAGGTGCAGCCTCAACAGGTTCTTCTTCGAAAGCGGGTGCAACAGGTGCAGCCTCAACAGGTTCTTCTTCGAAAACGGGCGCAACAGGCGCTACCTCTGCAACGGGTTCTTCTTCAAAAACGGGCGCAACGGGTGCTGCCTCTGCGGCAGGCTCGGAGTTATAGTCGGGCGTACCCTCGATAACATTGTTCACAAATGAATACGGGTCAAGCGAAACGTCCTCGTCGGGATTTTCGTCCATTGAGCCGCCGGAAATAACCGGCACCGCGCCGTCGGACAGGTCGGACAGCGTGCTGCTTACGGGCGCGTCCATTGCGAAATCCTGCATCTCGAGGGTTTCTCCGTTCTTGGGAGTAACCTGTCTTAGCTGCTCCGGCTCGGGGTCGCCGCCAATTGTGGGCATAATGCCCGCAGATGCGCCGAAGCTTGCGAGCTGCTGTGTTAGCTGTTCGATTTCGTCGGCAGTAGCCGAGCCGCCTATCGAGCCCATATCCCCGCTCGTAGAGCCGGAGAAATTCTGCGCGGGAGCTTCTATCGCAGCGATTCCGCCGCCATTCATAAAGCTGTTTATCTCCTCGATATCGCCTTCGGACATATCGTTGAACTCCTCGCCGAACTCGTTTCCGAGGGGCGATTCGTTTACAAGCGAAACAGAGCCGCCGAACTGCCCCGCCGAATTTGCGGAGCCGCCGCCGAGGGGCTTTCCGCACTTCTCACAAAACGCGGTAGAGGTCTGCATATGCATACCGCAGGTCGGGCAGAACACCAGCGAACCTTCGCCGTTGTTTATCGGCTGAACATCGGGCAGGGGCTGCGCGCTCTCTGCGGCGGGCGCAGCCGCCTCCTCGGTGTCGTCGGTTGCGCCCTGCGGCACGGGAGTTCCGCACTCAATGCAGAACTGATATCCCCTTATCAGCTTCTTTCCGCAGCTTTCACAATACATAATAAATCCTCCCAAAGATGTTTATTTCTTTCACGGCGGAGACCCGCCGCGGGAATATTTATCCACTTTAATACAGAAATATAATCCATTATTTAGTATACATTATTACAGCCCCATTGTCAATTGAATTTATACAAAATTGTAGAAAGGATATAACATCGGGCTTTGATTTTGTGCATTATTGAGAAAGCAAACGGCGTTTCGCGCCGAAAAAAGCCGCTACCGACAACATCGGAAACGGCTCGGTTTTTTCAGACAACGGAGAAATACAGCCCCGCAAACACTCCGGCGATAATTGCCATCACCGCGACAGCGGCAAGGCACAGCGCAATATGCCCGAACGTGTAGTATTTCTCGGGCTTTTGGTCGATAGCGGGCGGTTCTGCGGGAACATACGCTCCGCTCTGACGGTTGGTAGCGCTTTGCGGCTCTGCCGCGGACTGCGCGTAAGCGTTCATAGGCGGAACAGCCGCCGCAGGCTGCGC
>SFHN01000183.1 GCA_004555635.1 [Eubacterium] saphenum | reverse complement strand
GGCGCACTTAACAAATTAAGCAGACAAAGCCTAATCCGAAACAGCGATTTCAGCTATCCCCGAGTATTTTACCGACAAATTATTTATTATGAACATAGCTGAAACCTCCTTTCAAATATTATAAACTTTCCCTTTTGCGAACGAACGTTCGCCAACGTTGTTTATTATAGCACAGTTGTATACATTTGTCAAGTATTTTTTTTGCGCGGTGCGAATACAATTTTAGCGCAAGGGTTTGTACGTTTTTTCGGGGGTAAAGATGAAAAAGGTAATTTGTTTTCTGCTCATTATATCGTTTTTTGCGGCAGGATTGTCGCTTAATACCGCCTATGCCGAAGTTGGAACGGACACCTCCGAGGTGCTTATCGAGGCGACTACGGGACAGGTGCTTTATTCCAAAAACGCGGACAGAAAGCTCCCGATGGCTTCTGTCACAAAGGAAATGGCGCTGCTTCTGTGGGCGGAAATGCTCGAGCGCAGCGAGCTTTCGCTTGACGAGAATGTAAAGGCTTCGTCCTATGCTTCGAGCGCGGAAGGCTCGGTAATCTGGCTTCGCGCGGGAGAGGAAATGACCGCCGCCGAGCTTCTCGAAGCGGTTATAATCAGCTCCGCAAACGACGCTTGCATTGCGCTCGCCGAGCACACCGCAGGCAGCGAAGCGCAGTTCGTAAAGGCGATGAACGCCCGCGCTTCGGAGCTTGGTATGAAAAACACGCACTACACGGGCTGCGTCGGCTACGATAACGAGGGACACTACTCCACCGCCTACGACATCGCGCTTTGCACCGCCGAGCTTATGAAACACGAGGTTTACCGCGGCTGGATGCTGACGTGGCTGGACTATCTGCGCGGCGGCGAAACGCAGCTTGTGAACACGAACAAGCTTGTGCGCAGCTACGAGGGAATGCTCGGCGGCAAAACCGGCACAACCGACGCGGCGGGCTGCTGCCTTGCGGCTTGCGCGCAGCGCGGCGATATGCGGCTGGTGGCTGTTGCGCTCGGCTGCGAGGACGACGACGCGAGGTTTTCGGCAGCAGAGGAGCTGCTTGACTACGGCTTTGGAAGCTTCGAGAAATATACTCCCGAGTACGACCCTGCAGCGCTTGTCCCGATAAAAGTAGAGCGCGGCACGGCGGACTTTGTTGAGCCGAGGATTGCGCGCACGGGCGAAACCTGCGTCATTAAAAAGGGAAAGGCTGCCGCGGTAAAGAGCGAGTATACGTTCGTGGAGAAGCTTGAAGCGCCCGTCAAAAAGGGGCAGTTCGTCGGGGAATATCTTGTGACGCTGGACGGCGAGGAGGTATTCCGCTCGGAGATTGTCGCGGCGGACGACGTTAAGCGAATGGATTTCTTCAAGTTTTTAGCGCTTATCCTGACCGAGCTTATACGAATGTGACGATTTTTGCGGGGAAAAAGTGCAAAAAATTCCAAAAAACCGACTAAATAGCTAAAAAGCCCTTGACAAGTGAAGTAAAATAAGTTACAATGGATTATGGAGAATGTTGCGAAGCGAAAGCCGCTGCGCATTATCGGGAATGCCGCAAACGCCGCCGCAAAGCACCTTTCGCCAAACCGTTCTGTGTATCGGGCTTTTGTCCGCTATTCGGAGCAAAACCCGCTTTGCGGGATTAACGCTGTGAATCGGTTTCTAGCGTGATGCGCGGAGGTATTCCCCGCGGAGAAATCCGTCACGGTCCACCTTTGCGATTGGGTAAACCGACTGATTTGGAAGCGTTTATAGCATTCAGAAAGACAGATAAATTTACCTACTCTTTCATTTTAAGAGGGGCCGTATTACGAACGCCGTTCTTCGGTTATCGTAATACGACCCCTTTTTTCTTTTCGGCTTCAGAGCCAAGAGCCGAGCGGGTACCACCAAAGGTTTTCCGCGGGAGCACACTTCGGCGGAAGTTCGCACAAAACCGAAACGGCAGGTGCTTTTATCACCCGCCGTTGATATTGTTTAGAAACCGCACTACCTTGCGAAAGGCGGAATGCGTGTCGAGGCACTCGACCCCGTCGGGGCGCGCTTAATTAAGCGCAACATCGTTAAGCGCGGAAATCAGCTCAGGGTTGTCCCAGACGTAATTTTCGCGGTCATAGCGCCTGCCGTCATCCCACACGAAGCACGCCATTCCGTTTTCGCGGCAAAGCTCCAGCAGCGTGCGGCAGTAGGTTACATCGCCCTCGTCGGTGGTTTTCTCCGTGCCGCATTCGTCAATGATAACGGGAATGCCCTTGTCCACAAACCGCGTTTTGAGCGCCGAAACAAGCTCTGCGAGCTTAGCCTTCTGCTCCTCGGTTCCCCATTCGTAAAGTGAGCTTCCCATCAGCGCATTCCGCGCAAAGTAGCTGTGAACCGATACGATAATCCTCGCCGCGGGATCGTTCGGAACAACAAACCGCTCGTCCAGCGTTTTCTGAATTTTCCCCTCAACCCCCGCGATAATAATATGCCTGCGCGGATTGTTTCCGCCGCCCGCGCGTATCACATCGACAAACTCCGCGTTAAGCGCGTTTTGCAGCTCGAAAGCGCGCGAAACGTCGTTGCAGGGGAACTTGACCTCGTTCATACTCTCGAAAAGCAGCCGCTCGTTGTAGTTCTCGAACCGCTCGGCAACCTGCTCCCAGATACGCCGAAAGCGCTTTACAACCGTGTCGTAATCGGTCGCCGCATTTGGTATCCACGCGCCGAAATCCGTGTCTTTTGCGCCGTCGTGCTGCATATTTATTATAACGTAAAGCCCGCAGTTATACGCGTAGTTTACAACCTGCTGAACGCGGTTAAGCCACTCGGGGTCAATGTTCCCCTCCTCGTCTGTGTGGTCGCGCCACGTTACGGGAATGCGCACCGCGTTTATACCGCTGTCGGTAAGCCCCTTGAAAAGCTCCCGCGTGACGAGCGGGTTTCCCCACAGCGTTTCGGAAACCGATTCTCCCTCCTCGGGCTTCGCGTCAACGCGCCAGTTTCCGTCGAAATCGCCGCAGCAGACGTCCAGCGATTTTCCGATGTTCCAGCCGATGCGAATGGTGCTAACAAGCTCCGCCGAGGTCATTGATATCATCTTCGACGGTTTTTTTCCGACGCCGAGCGTTTCGCCTTCCTCAACGCGCTCGTCGCTTAAATAATTCGCGCCCGCCTCGGGAAAAACAAAGCTCTCGTCAAAGCCCATACTGCCGCAGCTCGACAGCGCAAAAACCGCCGCGCATAAAAGCGCCGCTATTCTGAAAACAGGTTTCATAGCTTGCTTTTCCCTCCTTTGCGCTAAACTTTGCATACAAATGCAGTTTGAAACTGTTTCAACGTTTTTAACAGGGTTTTCAACTGCCGGGCACCGCATAAACCGCAGTATTATGTGCTTTTTGCGGGGTTATTGTTGAAAACTACGGAATATTCATCAACATTTCAACATTTTCCACCCGTTTTACCGTTGAAAATGTTGAATATTTGTCTGGTAAATATATCGAAAAAACTCGAAAAAAGCGCTCAAAAATAGCTCTTTTTACCATTGACAGGCTATCATGCGTTGTCCGCGGCATCCTTCAGAATTTGTGCGATTCTGTCCATT
>SFHN01000182.1 GCA_004555635.1 [Eubacterium] saphenum | reverse complement strand
CAGGAAATCGCGCAGCTTGGCGAAAAGCCGTTCAGCGCAAAGCAGATTTACGAGTGGCTTCACGTCAAAAGAGTGCAAAGCTTCGCTGAAATGACTAACCTTTCTGCACAGTTTCGTGAGCGGCTTGATGAAATATTTTGTATAAAATCACTAATTATCAAAAAAAGACTTGTATCAAACATTGATAATACTGTAAAATATCTTTATGGCTTGCCCGACGGCGAGTCCGTCGAAACCGTTTTGATGGAGTACAAGCACGGAAACAGCCTTTGCATTTCCACGCAGGTGGGCTGCAAGATGGGCTGCCGCTTCTGCGCAAGCACAATCGCGGGCTTTGTCCGAAACCTTTTGCCGAGCGAGCTTCTGCTTCAGATTTACGAAACCGAGCGCGACAGCGGCCGCCGCGTGGACAGCATCGTCCTTATGGGAATAGGCGAGCCGCTCGACAATTTCGACAACGTTGTGAAGTTTATGACGCTGCTCAATTCCGGCGGCGAGGGTATGAGCCTAAGGCACCTGTCGCTGTCAACCTGCGGAGTTGTCGATAAGATTTACAAGCTTGCCGAGCTTAATTTGGGGCTTACGCTGTCGATTTCGCTTCACGCGGCGACCGACGAAAAGCGAAGCTCGATTATGCCGATAAACAACCGCTTCTGCCTTGAGGAGCTTATGACGGCGTGCCGCGATTATTTCAAGAAAACCGGGCGCAGAATAAGCTTTGAGTATTCGCTGATTGAGGGCGTAAACGACACGGAGGAGAGCGCCGCGGAGCTTATAAAGCTTCTCGACGGAATGCTCTGCCACGTCAACCTTATCCCGATAAACGAGATACGCGAGCGCGAGTTCAAAAAGAGCCGCTTTGTGGAGAAATTCCAAAAGCGCCTTACCGACGCGGGGATAAACGCGACGGTGCGCAGAACGCTCGGCACGGATATAAACGCCGCCTGCGGACAGCTTCGCAGGGACGCGGGACTAAACCCATAAGGGGGTCAGTTATGAACGTATATACTAAGACCGATATCGGTCTTGTCCGGACGGAAAATCAGGACACGGTCTGGGGAGAAATGCTCTCCGAAAACGCCTGCGCCGCAGTGCTCTGCGACGGAATGGGCGGCGAGAGCGACGGTGGTCTTGCGAGCAAAATCGCCGTGGACATAATCTCCTCGCGCATTAAGGAGAGCTTTTCGGAGCTTATGAACCGAAACTCTGTCAGAAACCTGCTCGTCACCGCGGTGATAGCCGCGAACAGCATTGTTTTCGAGGAGTCGCAAAAGCGCGCGGAGCGTGCCGTTATGGGTACGACCTGCGTTGCGGCGATAGTATCGGGCGGTGTGGCATACATAGTGAACGTCGGCGACAGCCGCGCGTACCATGTGTTCTCCACCGAAACCGACGACTGCATTCGTCAGATAACGAAAGACCACTCGCGCGTGCAGGACCTTCTCGACCGCGGGAAAATCACCCCCGAGGAAGCGAAGAACCACCCGAACATAAACATAATCACCCGCGCAATCGGCGCAGACGACAGCGTGACGCCCGACTACTTCGAGGTTGACCTCGAGGAGGGGCAGCGCCTGCTGCTTTGCTCCGACGGGCTTAGCGCGCACGGCGACGATATGGACATTATGGACATCGTCACCTACACAAAGCCCGAGGAAGCCTGCGACGGGCTGATACGCTATGCGCTCACAAACGGCGGCAGCGACAACATATCGGTGGCGCTGATAACCCTGTAAAGGTTACAAATCGGTATCAAAACCGCGGTATTTATTTACAAAATTATTACAGTTTTGCCTTTGGTGTTGACTTTTGCGCGGTTTGGTGATATTATTTTTTATAGTGAAAACGCTGCAGCTGTGCAGCACTGTGTAATTTTTTGGAAAAGGCGGAGAATACATGGACAGTAACATCGGAAAGAAGCTGGACGGTCGCTATGAGCTTCTTGAACTTATCGGAGTCGGCGGTATGGCGGAAATCTACCGCGCCAAGGATCTCGAGGAGGACCGCATTGTCGCGGTAAAGATACTCAAAACCGAGCTTGCCGACAGCGATGAGTTCCTCAGACGCTTTCGCAACGAGAGCAAGGCGATAGCGCTGCTTTCCCACCCTAATATCGTTAAGATATACGACGTCGGCTTTACCGACAGGGTTCAGTATATCGTAATGGAGTATGTTGACGGAATTACGCTCACCGACTACATCGAGCAGCAGGGTCTGCTCAAGTGGCGCGACGCGGTTCACTTCGTCGTTCAGATACTCCGCGCACTTCAGCACGCCCACGACCACGGCATTGTTCACCGCGACGTAAAGAGCAGCAACATTATGCTTCTTCGCGACGGAACGATAAAGGTGATGGACTTCGGCATCGCGCGCTTTAACCGCGAGAACAACAAGACGGTATCCGAAAAAACCATCGGCTCGGTTCATTACATCAGCCCCGAGCAGGCGCGCGGCGACATCACCGACGAGCGCTCGGACATCTACTCCGTCGGCGTAATGCTCTACGAAATGCTTACGGGCAAGAAGCCGTTCGACGGCGACACCCCCGTGTCTATCGCGCTTATGCATATGCAGACCCAGCCGAAAAAGCCCACCGAGCTTAACGGCACAATCCCCGAGGGACTAGAGCAGATAGTTCTGCGCGCTATGCAGAAGGAGCCTATGCGCCGCTATCAGACGGCGGGCGAGATGATAAAGGACCTCGAGGAGTTCAAGAAAAATCCCGCAATCCTGTTTGATTATAAGTACAACTCTCCCGACGGCTCGGCAAAGTATGTTGACCGCGTTGCCGCTCCCGTTGCGGCTGCCGAAAAGCCCCGCCGCAGAGCGGAGCAGTATGTCGAACCCGACGACGATGACGACTACGATGAATACGACGATGACGATGACGAATACGAGGAGCGCCGCTCTCCGCTGATACCCATTCTGTTTGCGGTCGGCACGGCATTTATCATAACGACGGTTTTCCTGGTGCTGATTCTCGTGTCCACAAAGCTCAACAAGACCCCCGAGGACTACGAAAGCATTTTCGGCATTGAAAACTCCGACAGCATTAGCCTTAACGACAACGACGAGTTCATTATGCCGCAGCTTGTCGGTATGACGTGGAACGACGCGGTTGCTGCCTACGGCAAGTACATCAACCTTGAGGCGGAGCAGCAGTGGTCTACCGTCACCGAAAACGAGATTTTCGAGCAGGACTTCGTCGAGGGCAGAAAGCTCAAGGTCGGCACAACCGTAAAGGTTAAGGTAAGCAAGGGCATTCGCCAGATTGAGATACAGGACCTTTCGGACCGCACCGCAGACGCCGCCGAGCGCCAGCTCAAAAAGGACGGATTTAAGGTTACAACCTCTCATCAGGAGGACGACGAGGTAACAAAGGGCAACGTTATCTACACCATTCCCGCCGCGCACGAAATGGCGCCGCAAGGCTCGGTTGTCGTTATTGTTGTAAGCTTAGGTCCGACGAACAAGCCTATTATGGATGTTCCGAAGTTTGTCGGAATGCCGATAAGCGAGGTTATGAAGCGCTGCGAGGAATATAACCTCATTCCGAATTCGAGGTTAGCACGGGCGAAATCCCCGTAATCACGAGAAACTTCACGCTGACCATTCCCGCTAGCGCCGAGGGCGAGTTTACATTCAAGTATTACTACGACGGCGTGCTTAACGAGGAAATGACCGAAACCCGCGACATAGGACTTTCCGCAAGCAAGTCGCTTAAGCTTTCCGTTTCGGGCAAGGTAGGCGAAACAAGAGTTATCTCTGTAAAGGCAATCTCCACGCTGACGGGTCTTGAGGGCACTTACGTTGAGATTCAGGCAACGTTTGACGGCGAGAACAACCCGCTCGACTTCCTCCAGAAGAACGGCGGAATATTCCGCGAGCTTCTTGACGGAGAGCCGCTGCCTCCCGACGAGCCGATTGAACCCGAGAATCCCGACAATCCCGATGAACCGGTTGAAGACCCCGAGGAGCCGGAAGAACCCGAGAATCCCGATGACCCTGCGGGCGGTATTCCCGTAACCTGATTTTTAGGAGGAATCTTTATTTCATCCGACAGCTTTAACGGAAAAATCATAAAGGCGGTTGGGGGTATCTACTATGTAGATGCCCTCAGCGGCATATATACGGGCGAAACGGTAAGGTGCAGCGCAAGGGGGATTTTCCGCCTTGACGGGATTGCGCCGTGCGCGGGAGACAACGTGCGCGTTGTCCTGTCGGACAACGCCGAGCCGCTTATCGCCGAGATTTACGAGCGGAAGAACTACCTTGTCCGACCGCCGCTCGCGAACCTTGACGCGGCGGTGTTCGTCTGCTCCAGTACAGAGCCTGCGCCGAACCGCTTTGTGCTTGACAAGCTGATTGCGATAACCGACAGCAAGGGCATCGAGCCTGTTATCGTGTTCACGAAAACCGACCTGAAGGACGCGGGCGACCTGCCCGGGCTTTACCGCTCGATAGGCTTTTCGGTTGTCACGGCGGACAACATCACAGGCGACGGCGCAGAGCAGGTGCGCGAGCTTATCCGAGGGAAAACAACCGCTTTCATCGGAAACTCCGGCGTCGGAAAATCCAGCCTGCTTAATTCGATGTTCCCCGAGCTTTCGCTTCAGACGGCGCATATCAGCAAGAAGCTCGGCAGAGGGCGTCACACCACGCGGCAGGTTGAGATGTACAAGCTGCTTGACGGGTACATTGCGGATACGCCTGGCTTTTCCTCGGTGGAAACCGAGCGCTACTGCCGCATAAGAAAGGACGAGCTTGATTTTGCTTTCCGCGAGTTCAGACCGTTCTTGGAGAAATGCCGCTTTGCCGACTGCGCGCATATCAAGGAAAAGGGCTGCGCGGTGCGTGCCGCCGTGGAGGAGGGGCAAATCGCCCGCTCCCGCTATGACAGCTACCTGCGTATGTACGAGGAAGCGGAGAAGCTTAACGATTGGGAGTAGCCGAAAGGAGTTTCCGCCCTATGCAAAAAATCTGCTCTATCATCTGCGGAGCGCCCTGCGAAAGGCTCCCGCTCGATGAAATCAAGGGAACCGTAATCGCTGCGGACAGGGGCTTGGACTACTGCCTGCGCGACGGGGTTGTCCCCGATATCGTCATAGGTGACTTTGACAGCGCGGAGTGCGCGCCGCCCGTTGGCGCGGAGTGTATCCGATTTGCCCCCGAAAAGGACTTCACCGACGCATACCTCGCCGCAGAAACCGCCGCAGAGCGCGGCGCAGCCGAGCTTCGCTTTTTCGCAGCGCTTGGCGGGCGGCTTGACCATACGTTTGCGAATTTTCAGATGGCTTACGGGCTGCATTGCCGCGGCATTTCTGCGTATCTCTATGGCGAAAACGAGTGTGCTTACCTGCTTTCGGGCAGGCGCGAGGTTGCGCGGTTTGACGGCTACCTGTCGGTTTTTGCTTTCGGCGGAAGCGCCGTTGTCAGTGAGGAGGGGACAAAGTACCCCGCACAGCGCTGCGAGCTTCGCGAGAGCTTTCCGCTCGGCGTGTCGAATGAGATAACGGCAGAGCGCGCCGTTATAACCGTCCACAGCGGGACAGCATTGATAATCGAACACCGCAGACGCTAGTGTCTTGCGGTGTTTTGTCATATTTATGCGAATTTTTTACGGCGCTTTTGCGGCAGGAAATGCAATTTCTGTTGACATAAACGCTTTGATATGGTAAAATAGAGTTACAAAAACCAAAGGGGTGACTTTTACGAAATTCAACTGGAACCAGAAATACACGTCAATTTCTATGTACTGCCTCGGGGTAATAATCCTGTCGGTGCTTTTTATCGTGTTTGTGTTCAAATTCGATTCCTTTGCCGCCGGCTTTTCGTGGGTGGGAAAGGTTTCCGCGCCCATTATCTGCGGAATTGCGATTGCATATATCCTTAACCCGCTGGTGAAGTGGGTAGAGGATAAATTCTTTCACAAGCTGCGCGACGACAAGCCCCCGAAGCGCGGAATTGTTATGAGAAATCTCCGCCGCTCGCCCGTTGGAGAATCAAAAATCGTAAAATCAATTGACAAGCACTCCGCGAAGCCCGAGAAAAAGCTCCGCCGCCGCAGGGCTATGGCAAGGGCGCTGTCTATCCTGATTGCGTACCTGCTTGTACTGGTGCTGATTGCGGGACTTTGCTACGCGGTTGTCCCGAGTGTCGCAAAGAGCGTGGTTGACCTCGCCGACCAAATGCCGACCTACATCGCGCGCGCCGAGGAGTGGCTTGAGGAAACCTTTGCAAATAACCCCGACTTGGCGAAATATATCGCGGGAGAGTTTGACGACCTCGCCGATTTGCTGAACAAGGTTGTAAACGAGATTAAGCCGATGGCAACGGACATCATCGGAAATGTCGGCACGGGCATTTTCAAGTTTGCGAACGCCGTTTTCGTTGCGCTGAAAAACGTGCTGCTTGGCTTTATCATAGCAATTTACCTGCTTTACAGCAAGGAGCGCCTGCTTGCACAGGTAAAGAAAATTTTCTTCGCCTTTTTCAAGGAGGAGCGCTGCCGCGCCATTTTCAGCGCCGCAAGCAAGAGCAACAACATCTTCAAGCAGTATATAATCTCCAACCTAACAGACGCGTTGATTATCTTCCTTTGTATGCTGATGATTACGCTGGCTATGGGTACGCCCTACCCGATGCTGATTTCCGTCGTTTGCGGAGTTACAAACCTTATCCCGTTCTTCGGTCCGTTTATCGGCGCAATTCCGAGCGCGGTGCTGATTTTGCTGGTTGACCCGATAAAGGTTGTGTGGTTTGCGATTGCCGTACTAATTCTTCAGCAGATTGACGGAAATGTAATCAAGCCGCTTATGTTCGGCGAAACTATGGGACTTCCCGCAATATGGGTGCTGGTTTCGATTGTTGTCGGCGGCGGAATGTTCGGCATTCCCGGAATGCTGCTTGGAGCGCCTGTTTTCGCGGTGTTCTACCTGCTGTTTGCGGAGTTTATTTCCGCAAAGCTCGAGAAGAAAAATCTCCCGACGGAAACGGACGATTATACCGACACCATAGAGAAATTCTCGGAGGAGCACCTCGCCCCGAACCCCGCTCCCGAGGAGCAATAGCTTGTTTTCCCCTCGCAGAAAGCCTGCGGGGGGATTTTCGCGTTTTGTTTCACCGCTTCTCGACAGTCTGAGTATG
>SFHN01000181.1 GCA_004555635.1 [Eubacterium] saphenum | reverse complement strand
CCGCTTCCTTGCGTTTCAAAATTTTCCTTTTCTCTCATAATATCTCCTTTTGTATAATGTTCTTATATGCATTATATCATATAATGTAAAAATTAGCAAGAGCTTTTTTCTGTATTATAGAAAATGATTTGAAAATGCACTTGACAAAATGCAACAGATGATATATAATGGTTTCGGAAACCAGATAAAACGCTGAAAGGAATTATATGGAACGCAGTAAAACAAGAGTGATTGTGCTTACGGGCGACTACGGCTGTGGAAAGACAAACCTTGCTGTTAATCTTGCGCTGACGCTTGCCGAAAAGGGAAAAGTGTCGGTGGTGGATATTGACACGGTAAATCCGTATTTCCGCACCGCCGATTTTTCGGAGCAATTGTCTGCGCGGGGGATAAACGTTGTGTGCCCGATGTATGCAAACACGAACCTTGATATTCCCGTACTTGGCTTTGACCTTGAAAGCATAATTGCGCAAAGCGACTATACGATACTTGACGTAGGCGGCTCCGACGCGGGAGCATATCCAATCGGGAGATACAGCGGGCTTTTCCGCTCGCTTGGCGATGAGCTTGCTATGCTCTATGTGTTCAATATGTATCGCCTTGCCGACCGCTCGGCAAATGAGGCTGTAAAGACCTTGCGAGAGGTAGAAGCGGCGTGCCGCTTTCGGTGCACGGCGCTTGTAAACAACTCCAACCTCGGCGCGGAAACTACTCCGCAAACGATACGGGAGTCCGCTTCCTTTGCGGAGGAAGTAAGCAGGCTGTCGGGGCTGCCGTTAGCGTTTACCTGCGTTACGGAAGATATGGAAGAAACTGAAACGGCGCTGCCGGTAAAACGGCTGGTAAAGCTGCCGTGGGAAGAATAGAAACAGAAAGCGGGTATAAGATGATTACCATTGATTTTGAAAGGTGCAAGGGCTGCGCGCTGTGTACGGGAGTATGCCCGAAGAATATCATAGCGCTTCAGAAGCAAAAGCACAACGCAAAGGGCTATTATACGGCGGAATGCACCGACAACGGAAAGTGCATATCCTGCGCGATGTGCGCAATGATTTGTCCCGACTGCGCAATCAGAGTTGAGAAAACGGAAAAGTGAGGGGAAAAGTATGGAAAAGCTGCTTATGAAAGGAAACGAGGCTCTTGCGGAAGCGGCAATGCGCGCGGGCTGCAAGTGCTTTTTCGGCTATCCGATAACTCCGCAGACGGAAATTTCAGCGTATCTCGCGAAGCATATGGCAAAGCGCGGCGGCGTTTTTCTTCAGGTGGAAAGCGAGGTTGCCGCGATAAATATGGTGCTTGGCGCAAGCGCTTCTGGCGTCAGGGCTATGACATCAAGCTCCTCGCCGGGAATATCCCTTAAAAGCGAGGGTGTGTCCTATATAGCCGCGAGCGATTTGCCCTGCGTTATTGTAAATGTTCAGCGCGGCGGCCCCGGACTTGGCGGAATACAGCCGTCGCAGTCGGATTATTGGCAGGCGACAAAAGCGCTTGGTCACGGCGATTTTCAGATGATAGTATATGCGCCCGCTTCCGTTCAGGAAACGATTGATATGACCTACCTTGCCTTTGATATGGCTGACAAATACCGTATGCCGGTAATGATTTTGTCCGACGGATTACTCGGGCAGATGATGGAGCCTGTGGTTTTCCCGACGATTGAGCCGAATATCCCCGAAAAACCGTGGGCGTGCTGCGGACACAAAAACAAGAGAGCGCACAATATCATCAACTCGCTTTACTTACAGCCCGAAGTCCTCGAGCGCTCGGTAAACGAGCGGTTTGAGAGATACGAAGCGGTTAAGCGCGAATGCCCCGAAGCGGAATGCGTTCTCTGTGAGGACGCAGAGATTGTTGTGGCCGCTTTCGGCGCTTCTGCGAGAGTGGCAAAGTCCGCGGTAACAGCGACAAGGGCAAATGGCATAAAGGCAGGGCTTTTCCGTCCGAAAACGCTTTGGCCGTTTCCCGTTGACGAGCTTAACGGCGCTTGCGAAAACGCAAAGTGCGTTCTGAGCGTTGAAATGAACAAGGGACAGATGGTTGAGGACCTTCGCTTAGCGCTTGGCTGCCGCCTGCCCGTTGAGTTTTTCGGACGGCACGGCGGAATTATCCCCACCGTAAAGGAAGTTGTTGAACAGCTTGAAAACATTTATGAAAGGATAAAGTAAGATGTCGGTTGTATTTGACAAGCCGCACGCTTTGTGCGATGTACCAACTCATTACTGCCCCGGCTGTACGCACGGAATTATCCATAGGCTTGTGGCAGAGGTTATAGATGAAATGGAAATCGAAGGGAACACAGTCGGGATATGTCCTGTCGGCTGCGCGGTTATGGCTTATGACTATTTTAACTGCGATATGATAGAGGCGCCGCACGGCAGAGCGCCTGCGGTTGCTACGGGAGTAAAACGCGCCCGTCCCGATACCATAGTTTTCACATATCAAGGCGACGGCGACCTTGCCGCAATCGGCACCTGCGAAACCGTACACGCAGCCGCACGCGGCGAGAACATAACCATCATTTTCGTAAACAACACGATTTACGGAATGACAGGCGGTCAGATGGCGCCGACCACGATTCCGGGACAGGTTACGCAGACAACCCCTTACGGGCGCGACCCGTCGGTTCAGGGCTTCCCGCTCAGAATGTGCGAGCTTCTTGCGCAGGCAGACGGCACTGCGCTTGCGCAGAGGGTGGCGGTAGACACCGTGCCCCATATTCGCGAGGCAAAAAAAGCAATACGCAAAGCCTTTGACAATCAGCTTCACAAGCGCGGATTTTCGATAGTGGAGGTTCTCTCGACCTGTCCAACCAACTGGGGAATGTCGCCGCAGGAAGCTATGGAACGTGTTGCGAAAGAGATGATTCCGTATTTCCCGCTGGGCGTATACAAGGATACTCCCGTATGGAAGGAAACAGTGTGAAAGGACGACATCAATGCTTACAGAAATAATTATTTCGGGATTCGGCGGTCAGGGAGTGCTTTTTGCGGGAAAATGTCTGGCGTATGGTGCAATGCTGAAAAATCTGGAGATTTCGTGGCTGCCGAGCTACGGACCTGAGATGCGCGGCGGAACCGCAAACTGCTCGGTATGCCTTTCCGATGAACCGATTGGCTCCCCGCTTGTGACCGAGCCGGATATTCTCATAGCGATGAACGACCCGTCGGTCGAGAAGTTTATAGGCAGCGTGAAAGCGGGCGGCAAAGTGTTTGTAGACAGCAGTATAGTTGCGTCGGAGATAAGCAGAAGCGACGTGTCGGTGTTCCGTGTTCCCGCTTCCCAAATCGCCGAGGAAAACTCTCTTGGCGGAATGGGCAACATCGTGCTTTTGGGAAAAGTTCTGCGCGAATGCGGCAGTCTCCTTTGCGGTATTGACGAGCAGACCCTTTCGGAAGCTTTCCGCAAAATTATTCCCGAAAGTAAGAAAGCGCTTATCGAAAAGAATGTCGCAGCGCTGAAGCTGAACTGACATTCGGCAGGCGAAGCCCGTTAAGCAGACAAATAAAGTATCGGCATTTTCCCGTTTATTGACTATGCGGAAGTTTTGTGCTATTCTTAAGTAAACGGCAGACCCAATTGGTATTGACAAACAAAGGCTGCGCCCTGTGTGCAGCTTTTTTGCGATGATATAAA
>SFHN01000180.1 GCA_004555635.1 [Eubacterium] saphenum | reverse complement strand
ATCCGCATTCCCGTGCATATGGTGGAAACCATAACGCGGGTTAAGAAGGCGCAGAGCCAGCTTCTCCACGACAACGGAAGCGAGCCTACCGAGGACGAGATTGCCGAGCTGCTTAATATGACGCCCGAGAGAGTCCGCGAGATAATCCGCATAGCGCAGGACCCCGTTTCGCTCGAAACCCCCATAGGCGAGGAGGAGGACAGCCACCTCGGCGACTTTATCCCCGACGACGATGCTCCCGCGCCCGCAGACGAGGCGTGCAACAGTATGCTCAAGCAGATGCTCAGCGACGTGCTGGATACGCTGAGCGACCGTGAGCGCCGCGTGATAATCCTCCGCTTCGGTCTGCTTGACGGCAGGCAGCGAACGCTCGAGGAGGTCGGGCAGGAGTTTGACGTAACGCGCGAGCGAATACGCCAGATAGAAACAAAGGCGCTCAGAAAGCTGCGGCACCCGACAAGAAGCCGCCGATTAAAGGATTTTCTCGAATAAATACGATAATGACATATTCACCTCGGTCATATACATTAGAAATGAAAGGACGAAACTATGAGCAATGCAGTAAAACCGGTGTTTAACGAGCTGCTTGAAATGGGCAGACAGGGCGGAAACCGTCTTACCACAAACCAGATAAATGCCGCTATCGAGGAGGTTGACCTCGACGATATCGACCAGCTCTATGATTTTCTCGAGCAGAACAACATAAAGATAGAGGACGATTTTTCGATTGAGGAGGACTTAAGCAAGGCTCTCGAGTTCAACGACGAAACCGAAGCCTCTATGGGCGTCGGCGACCCCGTGAAAATCCACCTCAAGGAAATCGGCAAGGTGCCGCTGCTTTCCGCCGATGAGGAGGTTGTCCTTGCGGAGAAAATCGCCGAGGGCGACGAGGCGGCGAGAAACCGCCTTATCGAGGCGAACCTGCGCCTTGTTGTCAGCATTGCGAAGCACTATGTCGGCAGGGGTATGCCTTTCCTTGACCTCATTCAGGAGGGGTATATCGGTCTTATCAAGGCTGTCGAGAAGTTTGACCACACAAAGGGCTACAAGTTCTCCACCTATGCGACGTGGTGGATTCGCCAGTCGATAACCCGCGCTATCGCTGATCAGGCGAGAACAATCCGCATACCCGTTCATATGGTGGAAACCATTACCAAGGTGAAAAAGGCGCAGAACCTGCTGCTTCACCGCAACGGTCACGAGCCGACTATCGACGAGATATCCGAGGAGCTTGAAATGACCCCCGACAAGGTGCGCGAGATAATCCGCATAGCGCAGGACCCCGTGTCGCTTGAGGCTCCCGTAGGCGAGGAGGAGGACAGCTACCTCGGCGACTTTATCCCCGACGACGACGCGCCCGCGCCTATCGATTCCGCTATGCAGGCGGTGTTCAAGGACGAGCTGAACAAGGCGCTTGACACGCTTCCCGAGCGGGAGCGCGATGTGCTGAAGTTCCGCTACGGTATCGGCAGCGACCACGCGCATACGCTCGAGGAGGTCGGCAGGGAGTTTAAGGTAACGCGCGAGCGCATTCGCCAGATTGAGGCAAAGGCGCTCAGAAAGCTGCGCCAGCAGTCGAGAAGCAGAAGCCTGCGCGCGTTCCTCGATTGATTTCGCTTGTGAAAGTTTAACAAAAACGGAATGCACGATTGATATGTTTTCACCATATTTTCGGGGCATTTTGCTTGACTTTTTACCTTCGTTATGCTAAAATATTATAGAATTGGCGGAGGATAATCCTAGCGGGTTGTTCTTCAAAAGGACGACAACTATCGGCGCATAAAAAAACAAACGCGCCGGATTTCGGAGGTAAGGTATTATGCTGGCGGCTCAGATACTTGCTGTGATAATTTTCATAGCGATGTTTGTACTTATTGTTTTGGACAGGATACCGAGGCACCTTGTCACATTGTGCTGCGGCGCGGTGACGCTGTTTGTGGTATTCGTTTTCGGCATAGGAATTTGCGCGGGCGAGTGGAACACCTGCATAGACGCTGTGGTGGATACGCTTAACGTAAAGAGCATTTTCACGACGGAGTTCTGGTATGCTGCGGGAGAAGCTGCCGAGGAAAGCTCGGGAATAAACTGGGCGACTATCATCTTCATCGCAGGTATGATGATAATGGTCGAGGGAATGGCGAACGCAGGCTTCTTCAAGTGGCTTTGTATGACGCTCGCAAAAGCGGTGAAATACAAGGTTATCCCGCTGTTCATCTCGTTTATGATTCTGTCCGCGGGGCTTGCTATGTTTATCGACAGCATTACGGTTATTCTGTTCCTCGCGGCGGTTACGGTTGAGCTTGGACAGCTTCTGAAGTTTAACCCCCTGCCGATGATTCTGTCGGAGATTTTCTGCGCAAACCTCGGCGGCTCGGCTACGATGTGCGGCGACCCGCCAAACATCATTATCGGCACGTCGCTCGGTCTGTCGTTCTTTGACTTTTTAACAAACACGGGCGTTATGGCGGGTATTTCGCTTATCGCTGTTATTATTTACTTCTACCTGTTCTTCAAGAAGGATTTGAAGAAGGCAAGCGAGAAGAACGTCGACACCTCGTCCTTTCCCAAGCCCTATGATGCAATCAAGTCAAAGACGGGCTTTGTAACCAGCAGCATTATTTTCCTCGCTGCGGTTGTGCTTCTCGTAACGCACGCAATGACTGGCTTAACGGTTGCGTTTATCGGCGTTGTTATCAGCATTGCAACGCTTGTCTGCTCGCCGAAGAACGCGGGCGAAGTCCTAAAAAGGGTCGATTACAAAACGCTGCTGTTTTTCGTAGGTCTTTTCGTGGTTGTCGGCGGTCTTGAACAGACGGGAATACTCGTTCTGATTTCCGAATTCATCAAGAATATCAGCGGCGGCAACTTTATGGTAATGCTCGCCATCATCATCTGGGTGTCGGCGATTGCGAGCGCTGTGGTGGACAATATACCGTTCGCGGCAACTATGGTGCCCGTAATTGATTCGCTCGCAGCTACTGCGGGGGTTGACATAAACGTTCTCGCCTGGGCGCTGGCTATCGGCACCGACGTCGGCGGCAGCGCAACTCCCATCGGCGCTTCGGCAAACGTTGTCGGCACATCTGTTGCGGCTAAGGAAGGCTATCCCGTAAGCTGGGGTAAATACTGCAAGGCGGCTGTTCCCGCTACGTTAATCGTCCTGTTTATCTCTATGCTTACGATATTTGCACGTTATCCTATGGCATAAGTTTGATTGGAGGTTAGTTATGAGCAATCAGATAATCATTTCCATCGGACGCGAAACGGGCAGCGGCGGAAACGACGTTGCGAAGATACTCTCCGAGCGGCTCGGAATACCGCTTTACGGAAAGAACATTCTGCGCCACGTCTGCGAAGAAAAGGGCATTCCTTCCGAGGAACTTGAGAAATATGACGAATCCCCGAAAAACGCGCTGCTTTCAAGCACGATAAACGGTCACAGCAACTCCTTCGAGCAGATTATTGCAGATATGCAGTTCAGCTTTCTTAAGCGCGAGGCAGCAGCGGGGAAGTCGTTCGTAGTTGTCGGCAGGTGCGGCGAGTATGTGCTTAAGGGTCACCCTGCGCTTGTAAGCGTTTTCCTGCTGTCGAATATGGAGTTCAAAATCCACCGTATAATGGAAGCGAACGACCTCAACTACCACGAGGCGGA
>SFHN01000179.1 GCA_004555635.1 [Eubacterium] saphenum | reverse complement strand
ACAGGCTACCTTGTAGGCACGCTCAGCCGCTTCAACAACGCGAAGCGCGCCGAGGAGTCGCAGCGCGTAAAGCACGGACTCAACAGAGATTAAGGAGCGCCTTTTCCGAAACTGAAAAGCGACTTTTGACATCGTGTCAGAAGTCGCTTTAGGTTTATTTTGGAACAGGTTGTTCCCATTTACGCAAACAGAATTATCGGCTAAAAATACACACTCAACACAGTTGGGAGGAAAAACTATGGAAATCAGAATTGCAGGAACGGTTCAGGATTCGATTGTAGACGGTCCGGGGCTTCGCTATGTGGTTTTTGTGCAGGGTTGCCCGCACTGCTGCGCGGGCTGCCACAACCCCCAGACCCACGACTTCTCGGGCGGCAGGTTGACCGACACCGACGCGCTTTTCGACGAGTGCGTGGAAAATCCGCTGACAATGGGCGTTACATTCTCGGGCGGCGAGCCGTTTTCGCAGGCAGAGGCGCTATATGAGCTTGGGACAAGGCTGAAACAGCGCGGCTACAATCTTATGTGCTACTCGGGTTGGACGTTCGAGGAGCTGCTAAAAAAAGCTGAAACCGATGAATTTGTCGGAAAGCTTCTCGGGATTCTTGATACTCTTGTTGACGGGCGGTTTGAGCTTTCGCGCCGCTCGCTGACGCTTAAATTCCGCGGAAGCACAAATCAGCGTATCCTTGACGTGAAAAAAAGCCTTGCAGCACACAACGCGATTGAAGCGGAATGTTGACCTTATCAGAAGAATATGCTATAATTACATTACACCACACAAAACATCTCACCAATGGAGCTGATACCGATTAAATCTACAATTTTTGCGAGGGTGCTTGCCGCGGTTGTCGCCGTGGGAATTGCACTTTCGACAGCGGGCTGCCGCGAGGACGACGGCAGCGGATACATCTTCAAATACGATATCTCGGCGAACCCGCAGACGCTTGACCCGCAGATGGCAAATGACCCCAACGCCGAAACAATCATACGCAACGTCTATATGGGACTTTTGTGCGCAAATGCAGACGGGTCGCTTTCTGCAGGCTGCGCCGAGGACTGGTATGTTTCCGAGGACGGGCTTGTGTACAAGTTCCGTCTGCGGCAGGACATTTTCTGGATAGATTCCGATGATTTTGAACGGCAGTGTACCGCCGAGGACTTCGTTTACGGCTTCTGGCGGCTGTTTATCCCCGAAACAAAAGCGCCGCGCGCAGAGGAATACTTTTGCATAAAAAACGCTGAAAGAATTAACAAGGGCGCAGTCAAGGACAAGTCGCAGCTGGGCGTTAAAGCGACGGGGGAGTTTGAGCTTGAAATCACGCTTGAAACGCCGAATCCGCGCTTCGCCCTGCTGTTGTCCGAGCCGCCTGCAATGCCCTGCAACGAGGAGTTTTTCCTCGAAAGTCAAGGGCGATACGGACTTGACGCAGAGTGCACCCCGTCAAACGGCGCGTTTTATGTAAAGTCGTGGAACTACGACCCCTACACGATAACCGACAACAACAACCTTATCCTTCGGCGGAACAACAAAAACAGCGCTGCAAAGCACGTTTACCCCGGAGGGCTTAACTTCTTTATCGAGGACGAGTCCGATTTTGTTTCCGATTTTATCGCGGGAACAACAAGCTGCATTGCCGTGACAGACGAGGGCGCCGCGCAGATTTCGGGCGAGTTCAATGTCGAGCGTTTCAGCAATATTACGACGGGACTTATCTTTAACCGCAGCTTTGAGCCGTTCAAGAACGAGGATTTTCTGCGAGCGATGTCGCTGCTTGCAAACAGGGAAGCAATCGGCAAGGCACTCGCGCATTTTGACACCGCGTCAGATATCGTTCCCGCGCAGGTGTCTATGCTTGATAAGGGCTACCGCGAACTTGTCGGCACAGCAGGCGCGGGAGAGTACAATTCCGCTGAGGCAAAGCGCTGCCTTGAAAAGGCGCTTCCGCTGCTTGACCGCGAACTGTTTATCGGCGCGCGGATTCTTGTCCCTGACAGCACGGCTGCTGACGCAGTGTCATTTGTAATGCAGGAGTGGCAGGGAAAGCTTGGATTTTACTGTGTTGTTGAAGTTGCCGAGGGCGCCGAGTACAAAAAGCGGCTCGAAAGCGGCGACTTTGAGCTTGCTGTGGTTGACCTTAGCGGAAGCTATAACAGCCCCGCCGCGTACCTTTCGGCGTTCCGACGCGGCGACCTCGCAAATTACGGAGGCTTTTTCGACAACGAGCTGGAGCAGCTTATGGAGCGTGCGGAGGTTGCCGCCGACCTTTCCGAAAGCGCCGAGCTGTATTTTAAGGCGGAGCAGCTTGTCTTGGAGCGCGTTGGTTTTGTCCCGCTGTACTACAAGAACGAGTATTTCTACACCGACCCCGATACGGCGGACATCATCTACAACCCGTTTTCAAAAACCGTTGATTTTTCTGCCGCAAAAAGATTTTAGCCCGCAGGAAGTCCCCGCGGGCGTATCACTAAAATGCGTCGAGCAGCGTGCCGATTGTCTTGAATGCCTTTGCGGTTGTCATTCGCTTTATCGAGTGCCTGCGGCTTAAGCTGTTTACCGCGATAAATGCAAGCGTTCCGACAACAACACCCGCCGCGGCGCTTTTAATGCAGATTCCTGTTTTCGATTTCATAGCTTTTGCTCCTTCCTTTTGTCGAAACTATTTTGCTGAAATAACACCTAGTTTATGCGCGGTATGAGGTTGTCAAAAATTTCATACCGCGTATTTTTTTCCATAGGATAAAACCCGCTGCTTTCTCAAAAAATAACGACAAAAACCTATACAATCGGGAGGAACTATGGAAAAAATTGCATTTTTTGACACAAAGCCCTATGAGCGCGAATGGTTCGACAAGCTAAACAAAGAGTACGAAATCCGATATTTTGAGGACAGGCTGCGCCCGGAAAACGCGCGGCTCAGCGAGGGCTGCAAAGCAGTCTGCGCGTTCGTGAACGACGACCTTTCCGCGCAGACAATCGCGGTTCTTGAACAGCTTGGCGTTGAGGTGCTGCTTATGCGCTGCGCAGGTTTCAACAATGTTGCAGTAAGAGCAGCGAAGAAGCTGACTATTCTGCGCGTACCCGCCTATTCGCCTTATGCCGTTGCGGAACACGCGATGGGGCTCGTTCTAGCACTTAACAGAAAAATTCCGCGCGCATATATCCGCACGCGCGACTTCAACTTCTCGCTTGTCGGGCTGACAGGCTTTGACCTGTACCAAAAGACGGCGGGTGTAATCGGCACAGGGCGGATAGGCAGGGTTTTCATCGACATCTGCCGCGGGTTTGGAATGAATGTTCTCGCCTACGACCCGTATCCCGTAAAGGACAGCGACATCTGCTATGTTGACAAGGACGAGCTGTTTCGCCGGTCGGATATCATTTCGCTTCATTGCCCGCTTACCGAGAGTAATATTCACATCATAGATGAGCGCGCGCTGAAGCTGATGAAAAGCAGCGTGTTGATTGTAAACACCTCGCGCGGGAAGCTTATCGATTCGTCGGAGCTGCTTAAAGCGCTGAATGAAAAGCGTATCGGCGGCGCTGCGCTCGATGTTTACGAGGAGGAAACCGACCTGTTTTTCGAGGATAACTCTGACGAGATTGTCACCGACGAAATACTATCCGTGCTTGTAAATCGCCCGAATGTTATCATAACTTCACATCAG
>SFHN01000178.1 GCA_004555635.1 [Eubacterium] saphenum | reverse complement strand
ATGTAGTGAACGAAATTATCGTCGTTCCTACGCCGAAAAGAAAATAGTTGCATATCTCGGGATAGCGCCTGTAAATTTCTTTCCAGCCCTTAACGCTGAGCATAAGCTTAAGCAGTTCCTTTATATCTACTCCCTTGATTTTTATAGTCGGTCAGCTCCTTTTTGTGAATATTGGTGGGATATTGGGGTTGATTGTAGGTCAATTTGTCCGCGTAAGCTTTATCAGCGCGGCGCCGTGCGGCGCAACTTTTCTCGTGACGCTGCCGCAGACCGTGCCGAGGCTGTCGCCCGTCCAGATTTCGCGCGCAGAAAGCTTTGCGGGTATCGGAAGCTGTGCGGTTATCTCCGCTTCGCTTTCGCCCGCATTGAACAGCGCGGCGTAATAGCTGAGCCCGTCCTCATGCGATGTGAACCACGCAATTTCCTCGCCCGTTTCGCTTTTGCGGCGGAACAACGGGTGTGCGGAATGCGTGTGGTTGAGCACCGTGATAAGCTCCTCGTTTGTCAGCAGGCTAAGCGTAAACTCGTCGCATTTCGTAAGCTCTCCGCCGATAATAAGCGGCGAGCGCATAACGCTCCACAGCGTCATCATCGTTATCTGCTCGTCACGCGTGAACTTCGTCCAACCGTCGGAGCCGTAATCCTGAAGAATAGCCCCGACGGGCAGCATATCGCAGTCGGGCCAGTGCCCGGCGCCCGCGTGAATGCACCACGTCTGCGCCCTGCCGAACATATCGTAAAGCTGCTCCCAGTTATCCCAGAAGTCGTCGGTAATGCGCCACATATTGCTGACCTGCTTGTAAAGCTCCGCCTTTTCTGGCAGCGCAGCCCCCGGCGACAGCGACAGCACCATATCCCTGCCGCAGCCGCGAAGGCTCTGTGAAAGCATAACCAGCTCCTTTTCCTCGTGCGGAAGCTCGCGGCAGATGTCGTCAACCTTTACGAAGTCAACGCCCCACGATGCATACAGCTCGAAAAGGCTGTCGTAGTATTCGCGCGCGCCCTCCTTTTCGGGGTCAACGCCGTACATATCGGTGTTCCAAGCGCAGATTGAAGCGGTTTTCGCAATCTCCCGTGCGGTTTTATCGCTTCCCTTTATCGGGAGATTTTTATGCACGGCAGCGCGCGGAATGCCGCGCATAATGTGTATGCCGAACTTTAAGCCCAGCGAGTGAACATACTCCGCGAGCGGCGCGAAACCCTTTCCTCCCGCGGCGGACGGAAACCTGTTTTCCGCGGGAACAAGCCGCGAAAACCCGTCCATACAAAGCTCGGTGAACGGGTGATATTCGTGCGAAGAGGCTGTCGGCTCATACCACTGTATATCGACAACGATGTACTCCCAGCCGTATTTTTTCAGGTGCTTTGCCATAAACTCGGCGTTAGCGCGAACGGTGCTTTCGTTTACCGAAGCGCCGTAGCAGTCCCAGCTGTTCCAGCCCATAGGCGGCGTCTGTGCAGTCATTTTTGTTCCTCCGTTTTTGACATATAAGCATATTGTAGCACTTTTATGCGCAAAATGCAACCCTTAAGCGAATTTTTTTCGAACAAAAACGGTCGGGGTTATCCCCGACCGCCAGCTTGTCGAAAAAGTTCATTTCTCAGGCTGCCGAGAAGCCCACAGATGCTAGGAACCCGCCTTACGGCTAGGCTTTGTGCCTGCCGTAAGGCGGCGTGACGACGCAGATGTGGGTTTATCGACAGCCTAACGGTCGGGGTTATCCCCGACCGCTCTGCATATTATAATCACTCCGCCGCAGAAACTTCCGCGTTTTCAAGGCTCTTAATAGCCGCAACTGCGTCCCAATAGAAGTGCTCCGCGCCTATTCGCTCGGTAAAGCCCGCGCGCTCCATCATCTGCATTACCGCGTCCTGAACGCCGGTAAAGGAAATCTGCGTGCCGTTCGCGAGGAACTCGTTGTACAGGCGCTCCAGTTCCTGAAGCGACATATCGTCCGCCGTCGGAACGCCGCGCATTGAAAGGACAATCTGCTCCGCGCCCTTAAGCTCGCCAAGCGCGTTTATAAGCTTTTCCTGCGTGCCGAAGAACAGGGGACCGGAGAGATATACCACCTTGAACTCCTCATGCTTGTCCGAGCGAACCTTGCCCTTTAGCTTGCTCTCGTCAACATCGCTTGTGACAACGCGCAGCTCGCAGCTCTTTACGATAAACAGCAGCATAGCAACCACAACGCCGATAACAATCGCAATCGTAAGGTCAAACACAACCGTCGCAAGCATTGTCAGCACATACTGCGAGATGGAGGACTTGAACTTCTTCTTGAAGATAGACTTTATCGACTCCCAGTCGTTCATTCTCCACGCCGTAACCATAAGCACGCCGGCAAGCGCCGCCATAGGGATTCTGCTCATAACGCCGCCGAGGAGGAACATCGAAAGAATAAGTATAACCGAATGGATTACGCTAACAAGTCTTGTCTTTCCGCCCGACTTAATCGCAACGCTTGTTCTCGCGATAGCCGCCGTCGCGGGCACACCGCCAAGCAGCGGGATAATCATATTGCCTATACCCTGCGCAACAAGCTCGCGCTGCGCGTCAAGGCGCTCGCCTTTCATTTTTCCCGCAGAAGCGCCACACAGCAGGCTTTCAATCATACCAAGCGCCGCAATCGAAAACGCGGGAACAACGAGGTTTGCGATATTCTCGAAGTCAAAGCCAGTCTTGATTACCGAGCCTTCAGTGATAAGGCTGCGGGGAATGTCGCCGATTTCCTTTACCGTGCCCGCATCGTATACCGTTCCGGTTAACAGGACGTTTACGACCAGCGCAACGATAATACCCACAAGCGAGGAGGGAACAACCGCGTTCCACTTCTTCGGGTAAATCACCATAATCAGGATAACCAAGCCGCCGAACATCGCCGCCCACCAGTTGGGAGCAAACCCGGGGTTGCCCGTGAAATAGCTTGCAATTTTTGCAATCTGCGAGGAGCCCGTGGACGTTGTGCCGAAGAAGTTGTCAATCTGCCCTAATGCGATTACAATCGCGATGCCCGAGGTAAAGCCCGTGATAACGGGAGCGGGAAGGTAGCTTACAAGCTTGCCGACCTTGCACAGCGCCGCGATAACAAGGATAACGCCCGAAAGGAAGCCCGCGGTAAGCACGCCCTTTATTCCGTAGGACGCGGAAAGGGTCATCAGAATCGCAGCCATTGCGCCTGTCGGTCCCGAAATCTGATAGGAAGCGCCCGACAGCATACCGATGATAATGCCCGCGAAAATTGCCGTGATAAGTCCCGAAGCCGCGTCCGCGCCCGAGCTTACGCCGAACGCCAAAGCGAGCGGAAGCGCAACCGCCGCCACCGTAAGTCCTGCCATAAGGTCGCCTGCAAAGGACTTTGCGTTATAGCCCTTGAACTCCGTTTTCAAATCCGAGAGATACTTTTTTACCATAATAATCCACCCTTATATAATTCATTCCCAAAACGTTTCTATTATACTCCCTAACTATTGGATTTGTCAATTGCAAGACCTGACACATTTTTCGGTGGAAAAGCGCGTTGTTTTGTGATAATTTGCAAATCCCCCCCTTTTTTCTGCATTTTTTATACAACAGTTTTAACCTTTTTGCAGTTTTGCCCTTGAATTTATCGCGCTGTTATGTTATAATAGTATTGGTTGTGAAATATATCACATATCTGAATTGATAATGCCGAGGGTTTCGGCGCACTTTTTCGGAAAAATATGAGGTAAAATATGAAAGCAGATCTGCATTGCCACA
>SFHN01000177.1 GCA_004555635.1 [Eubacterium] saphenum | reverse complement strand
GGCATAATCGCAGTGGTTCAGATTGCGATGACCTATCTCGGCGGTGAGGTTCTCGGCTGCTACGGTCTAGTGATGACGGAGTGGCTAGTGGTGCTGGTTCTCGCGCTTTCGATTATCCCCATAGACCTTATCAGAAAGGCGATTGTAAAGGCAGTTTCTAAGAAGTAACAAACAAATCCCCCCGACGGCGGGATTGGCTCGCCGTCGGATACCATCATAACATTTAGGAGGAAAACATTATGGCAGTAAATCTTTCAAAGGGTCAGCGCGTAAGCCTCGACAAAACAATGACAATGGCAAGAGTAGGTCTTGGCTGGGACATCAATCGTTACGACGGCGGTCAGGACTTCGACCTTGACGCGTGCGTGTTCCTGCTCGGAGCAAACGGCAAGGTACTCCGCGACGAGGACTTTGTTTTCTACAACAACCTTTCCGCGCGCAACGGCGCAGTTGTTCACACCGGCGACAACAGAACGGGCGAGGGCGACGGCGACGACGAGGCAATCATCATCGACTTTACGAAAATCCCTGCCGAAATAGAGAAAATCGCCGTAACCGTTACGATTTTCGACGCACAGGCGAAGAATCAGAACTTCGGACAGGTTTCAAACTCCTATGTCCGCGTTGTTAAGGTTGACAACCCTGACGACGTAACCGGCGAGGAGCAGCTTCGCTTTGACCTCGTTGAGGAGTTCTCGATTGAAACCGCGCTGGTTGTATGCGAAATCTACCGCTACAACGGCGACTGGAAGTTCAACGCAGTCGCAGCAGGCTATCAGGGCGGTCTTGAAGCGCTTTGCAGGGCATACGGCGTAAACATCTGATTTCCTGCCAAAAAACACTTTCGGGTACAAGGTATGGCTGAAAACATCAACGAATTACTGACCCGCGCCTCTTCCGGCGGCACGGTTATGCTGCCGTCGGGGGAGTTTGAGGGTCCCATCTACATAACAAAGCCGATTCGTATTGTCGGGCAGAACACCACCGTATGGACAAAGCGCGGAAGCGCTGTTGTCATAACCTGTGCTAACGCCGCGATTGAGGATATCCGCGCGGAGCTTACCGACGCCTCGGAGCAGGACGCGGTTATAGTTGCGCAGTACCCGACGGCGGTTAAGAACGTCGAAATCTTAGGTACTGTCAGCGGCTTCGGGGAAGAGGACGGCTTCTTTGACGTGCCGAAAACAATCGAGCTTGGCGAGCTTTTGGGCGACGAGGAAAACACGTTTGTGCTTACCGTAAACCTGCCTGCGCCGACCGAGATTTCCTGCACAAACAGTGGGCTTTCTTTCTCGCCCGCAAAGCTTCCGAAAGGGCGCAGCGAGCTTACCGTAACGGTGAAAGCACCGTCGGCGGGCTGCTACATCTATGCCGAGGTGCTGTTCAAAAGCCTGTTTACCCGCAGGGTTTACCTTACGGGCAGGGCAAAGGGCGACGTTGAAGCCGCGCAGGCAAAGCGCGTTTACACCGCGCCCGAGCGCAGCGAGTCGGACGTTATCCCCGTGGCAAAGGCGCCCGAGAGGGCGGTTCAGCTTTCGGCGGGAACCGCGGGGAACACGCCGTTTACAGACGTGATTGCGGTGAACAACATCGCCCCGCCCGTTGATATGCCGCTGCTTGAGCTTCAGAAGGGACAGCGCGTTCCGCTTGGGCAGTATATCGGCTCTCAGTGCGAAATACGCTTCTCCTGCGAAAAGCCTGCGGGAATGGATATCGACCCGTATCTTTTCCTGCTTGACGGGGACGAGCGTTCGTTCGGCGAGCACGGGCTTGTTTTCTTCGGAAACGAGGCTTCGGACTGCGGCGGCGTTCGGTATTATCCTGCGGACGGCCACGCTTCGGTGGATTTTGACCGCATTGACTACCGCGTGCGGCGCGTAACGCTTGCGTATTCGGTTTATGCGGGCGGCGCGGGAAAGAACTTCGCGCAGGTCAGAGTGCCGCGTGTTGTGCTTTATTCGGGCGGCAGAGAGCGCATTGCATTTACGCTCGGCGGACTTGCTGCCGAAACCACCGTTGTCGCTTTGGAGTTTTATCTCTACAAAGGCGAGTGGAAGCTTTCCGCCGTAGGCTCGGGCTACCGCGACGGTATGGCAAAGCTGTGCAACCGCTATGGTATTGAAGTTGAGGAATAAAAGAACGAGGGGACGGACTGAAGATGTCACAGGGACAGGAGTTTACGAGATATGTCGGCTATGACAATGCCGACGAGTTTCGCGGCTTCTTGATAGAACAATACGCTGCGGCGCAGAAAAACGGGCTTTTCATAAAGGAAAAGCTTCCGCTTGCGACGACAACGGAGATATCTGCGGCAGCGCCCTATACGGCGGCAGATTTTGAAAACGCCGCAATGGTAAAGCGCGGGCTGGACGCGTGGCTGTCCGACGCGCATATCACCGCCGACAGCGAAGCAATGGCAGAGGCAATCTGCACCGCGCTTTCGGAGTGCGGCGCAAACAGGAAAAACACCTATTTCATCATTATCTGCTGGATAATGAAGTATCTCGGAAAACGTCCGCAGACGCTTACCTACATTGGTGGCGCGGCGCTAAGGGAGCTGTATTTCCTGTATATTATGTCGCTGGCGGGGGTAAAGGTTACGCTCGTTTCCTACGGGCTTGACACCGACTATGTAAAGCTGCCCTACCGCAGCAAAATCACCGTGAAAAGCGGTCAGCAAAACGCACCGTTACAGGTTGATTACGCGCACATTGACCTTTCGCAGGAGGCAAAGCTTGCGGATATGCGCGCCTCGGGCGAGCGCGTCGGCGGCATTGTAAAGCGGCTGCAAACCTCGGCTGCGGGGCTTTTCGAGGACATAATGCTCGACCGCAAAACGCGCGTAGTGCGCAACGGCGGCGTTTATACCGAGGACGGCGAGATACCCGTTTACAGCGCGGCGCTTATCGGCTGCGAGGACGACGCGGTGTATACCAATATGCTTGTTAAGTTCAAGGAGAACTTTGCGGGCAGCAAAAAGCAGCTTATCTTCATCGAAAGGCCGCTGTCCAATCCCGATTTCGAGGAGGTAAAGGCTCTCGGCGCGGTGACACGAAGCAGCACGGCAAGTATGATTGACTCGCTTGCGCTTCTGATAAAGCTTAACGGCGACAACACCCGCACAGCGCTTGCGCAGCGCGCGCTCCGCGAGATACTCCACGAGCTTGACAGCGGAAACCAGACGGTTGTATACAACTACGGCTCAAAGTTTGTCACCTGGCTCTACCGCTGCACTCAGGCGCGCAGATACTCCGTCTGCTATGAGGATATCCCGACGATACTTTATTACGGCGATATCTCTCAGAGCGAGATGTACTTTCTTGCGTTTATGGCGCGGTGCGGCTTCGACACGTTGTATATCACGCCCGACAAGAACAACCTAAAAACCGCCATAGAAAAGAACATCGGCGGAATGCAGGTGTTTGAGCTTTCGGGGACAAAGGAGAGCGGCTCCTATCCCGACAAGCCCGTTAAGATGAAGGCGGCGACGGTTGCGTATAACGCCGAGCGCGAGCTTGACACAATGCTGTACGGCGGCGACGCGGGCATTTTCCGCTCGTTTCAGTTTCCTAACAGCCGCTCGCTCACGCTTAAAACAACCTATGAGGAAATCGGCATTCTCTGGCGGCAGGAAGCGAAGTTCCGCCAAGGCTTTGAGGTGTCGGGAAATCTCGTCACCGTGCCGAATATCTTCGCGAAAATCAGCGGCGTAAACGATGGTAATATAAACGGCTATTGGGACG
>SFHN01000176.1 GCA_004555635.1 [Eubacterium] saphenum | reverse complement strand
CGCGCTGATTAAGGATTGGCAGAGTATGCTGATGTACGAGGGCTGCCACCTGACCTCAAAGAATAACGTTGAGATTACCGTATCAAATCCCGGCAGTAAAACGCAGCTTACCGTTTCCTGCGTGGAAAGCGGTATGGTGCTTGCCGTTGTTGACGTACCCGCTACGGGAGCGTTTGACGAGTTCGTAACCGTGTCAGCAAAGGCAGAGCCTGTAAACGGCATATTTACGCTCAGGATAACCTGCGGCGGCATTGTGTCGCTTAAATCGTTCAGATTTTTTTGAGAAAGGGTAACTCTATGACGAACGAAGAAATTTTCCCGCATATCGACCACACGCTGCTGCGCGCAACCGCGACAGCCGCCGAGATTGACGCGCTGTGCGAGGAAGCGATAAAATATCACACGGCTTCGGTTTGCATTCCGCCCGCATATGTGCGATATGTGAAAGAGCGTTACAGCAGCCTTGTTGTCTGCACGGTTATCGGCTTTCCGCTTGGCTATTCCACAACCGCGGTAAAGTGCTTTGAGGCTAGTGACGTAGTACAAAACGGCGCCGACGAGATTGATATGGTCATCAATCTCTGCGATGTGAAAAACGACGATTTTGACGCGGTTGAAGCCGAAATCGCGGCAGTAAAGCAGTCTTGCAGCGGCAAGGTGCTGAAAGTAATTATCGAAACCTGCTACCTCACCGACGAGGAGAAAGAAACGCTCTGCGGCTGTGTTACTCGCGCGGGAGCGGATTTCATTAAGACCTCGACAGGATTTGGGACAGCAGGAGCAAAAATCGAGGACATCGAGCTGTTCAAAAAGCACATCGGCGAAAACGTAAAGATGAAGGCTGCGGGCGGCGTAAAGACAAAGGCAGACCTTGAGATGTTCCTCGGCGCAGGCTGCGAGCGTATCGGCACAAGCAGCGCGGTTAAGCTTCTTACGGAGGTGTGAGTATGGCAAAGCGCGTATTTCTGATTGTTCTTGACAGCTTTGGTGTGGGGGAGCTTCCCGACGCGGCAGACTTTGGCGATGTCGGCAGCAATACGCTGCGCTCCTGCTATAAAACAGGCGGGCTTAACGTTCCGAATATGCAGAAGCTTGGCCTTTTCAACATCGACGGGATAGATTTCGGCGAAAAAGCAGAAATGCCGCAGGGCGCGTTTTTGCGGCTTTCCGAACGCTCTAAAGGCAAGGACACAACGACGGGTCACTGGGAAATTTCGGGTCTTGTTTCCGAAAAGCCGTTCCCGACCTTCCCCAACGGTTTCCCGCAGGAGGTTATTGAGCGTTTCGAGCAGGCAACAGGCAGAAAGGTCATCTGCAACAAGCCGTATTCGGGTACCGCAGTTATCGCGGACTACGGTCGTGAGCATATTGAAACAGGCGCGCTTATTGTCTATACCTCAGCTGACAGCGTTTTTCAGATTGCCGCGCATGAAAGCGTTGTGCCTGTCGAGCAGCTATACAAATACTGTGAGATTGCCCGCTCAATTCTGACTGGCGACTATGCAGTAGGGCGTGTAATTGCGCGCCCGTTCGAGGGGGATTATCCCTACACCCGCACGCCGCGCCGCCACGATTTTTCGCTTGTCCCGCCGCGCGACACCGTGCTTGACCTTGTGTCAAAAGCGGGAAAGGAAGTAATCGGTATCGGAAAAATATTCGACATCTTTGCGGGAAAGGGCATAACGCGCTGCAACAGGGTTATCGGAAACGAACCCGATATGCGCGAAACCTCTCTTGTTCAGAGTGAGGATTTTACGGGGCTATGCTTTACAAACCTTGTTGATTTTGATATGAGCTACGGACACCGCCGCGACCCCGCAGGGTATACAGCCGCGCTGAATGCGTTTGACAAGTGGCTTGGCGGCTTTTTGGAGAATATGCGCGCCGACGATGTGCTGATAATCACCGCTGACCACGGCTGCGACCCCTGCCACAGCGGAACCGACCACACCCGCGAGTATATCCCCGCTCTTATCTGCGGCGAGGAAATAAAGTGCGGCGCAAATCTCGGAACGCGCAGCGGCTTCTGCGACCTCGGTCAGACCATTGCGGAGCTTCTCGGCGTATCGGGCAAAACCGACGGAACAAGCTTTGCAAACGAATTTTTACGTTAAAACGCAACACCCGAAATTTTGGAGTTGCCTAAAAATATAAGCAAAAACAGAAAGGACACAAAAAATGAGCGAATGTTCACACGATTGCGGGTCTTGCTCCGCAAGCTGCTCCGAGCGCAAGCCCGAGAGCCTTATCGCCCAGCCCCACGAGCTGAGCAAGATAAAGAAAGTTATAGGCGTTGTCAGCGGAAAGGGCGGCGTCGGAAAGTCTATGGTAACGTGTATGTCGGCTGTTCTGATGAACAGGCGCGGCTTCAGCACCGCTGTGCTTGACGCAGACATAACAGGACCCTCTGTCCCTAAAGCGTTTGGCATAAAGGAAAAGGCAAAGGGTACTGAAACCGAGCTTTACCCTGTTGTCACAAAAAAGGGCATAAAGGTTATGTCCGTAAACCTGCTTCTTCCCGACGAAACCGACCCTGTTGTATGGCGCGGTCCGATTATCGCAGGTACTGTAAAGCAGTTCTGGACGGACGTTGTATGGGACGACGTTGACTATATGTTTGTCGATATGCCTCCGGGAACAGGCGATGTTCCGCTGACAGTTTTTCAATCAATTCCGCTTGATGGCATAATCGTTGTAACCTCCCCGCAGGAGCTTGTTTCGATGATTGTCGGAAAGGCTGTTAAGATGGCAGAGATGATGAACGTGCCGATTATCGGTCTTGTCGAGAATATGAGCTACGTTTCCTGCCCCGACTGCGGAAAGCAGATTAAGGTGTTCGGCGACAGCCATATCGAAGAAACCGCCGAAAAGTACGGCGTAAGGGTTATCGCAAAGCTGCCGATTGACCCCGAGTGCGCAAAGCTTGTGGACAGCGGTCTGCTTGAGCTTATGGAAACAGAAGCAGCCGACCCCATCGCCGACGCCGTGGAGGAGTTTTGCAAATGACACGCGGAGATAAGGCATACGAAAACTTTCTGAAGGGCTACAACTGCGCGCAGGCTGTCGCTGTCGTTTACTGCGATGTTCTTGGCCTTGACGAGGAAACCGCCGCGCGGCTGGCCTCGGGCTTCGGCGGCGGTATGGGCAGAATGCGCGAGGTATGCGGCGCGTTTTCGGGCGCGGTTATGGTAATGAGCGCGGTGTACGGCTACTCCGACCCCAAAAACGGCGCGGAAAAAACCGAGCTTTATGAGAATATCCGCGCGCTTGCGGACAGTTTCCGCGCAGAAACAGGAAGCATAATCTGCAAGGAGCTTCTTGGACTTAAGGAGATGGAGAAATCACCCTCTCCCGAAGCCCGCACCGAGCAGTACTACAAAAAGCGCCCCTGTCCCGAGCTTTGCCGCCTTTCGGGAAATCTGCTCGAACAGTTTATCAGCGAACACCCACCGAAAAATCAGCAGCCTTAATGTAACAAACCTGAGAGAATTTCGTTTCTCTCAGGTTATTTTTATTTACCGAATCTCATAGGGCAGACGGTTCTGCATTTGTTGCAGTCAACAGTATCAAAGCCCCTTGCGGTTTTTCCGTAGGAGTTTAGTCTGCAAGGCTTCTGCTGAACAGTTCCGTCGGAAATCGCCCCAACAGGGCAGCTTTCAACGCACCTTTTGCAGCCGCTTATACAAAGGTCTGACAGGACGGGGTCTGCCTTAAGCTCTAAATCGGTAAGTATCGCGCCTATTGTAAGTTTGTTTC
>SFHN01000175.1 GCA_004555635.1 [Eubacterium] saphenum | reverse complement strand
AAAACGCCGCAGTCTTGGGGAGGTATTATTATATCTTGCGTTCGGAGAACAGCCTGGCTTGCTGTTCTGTTTATATAATAACCCCCTATTCTGAAATGGGTATAACAATTATGTGAAAGTATGATGAAAAATCAGGGTGTCGATAAACCCTCATATTCATTGTGCGGGTTCCTAGAATCTGAGGGCTTTTCGGCACCCTGAAGAAGCAGTTTTTTGCAGAAAATATATCAATCGTGGCGCAAAAAACCGTCGTTTGCCGAATACCTGCGCTCATACTCCCCGCCGACAGCCGAAAACGCCTTTTCAACCGCCTCGGCGCGCTTTTTTGCGTTATCGCCGAAGCGCTCTGCCGCCGCCGTGTTAAGCACAAGGTCAATCACCACATACACCGCTTCGCGATAGTCGCGCGTGCGCTGTTCGCGGATTACCTCGCGAAGCACTTCGCCGCCGTTTCCGCTTTCGGTTATCCTGTACATAAACAGCCGCGCTTCGCCGCTTGTAACCTCAATCTGCGGGATAAACGAGCGACTGCGCCACTCGCCGTTGAACATATTCCATATAATATAGATGTGCCGAAGCTCGTCGTAAAGCTCCGTCTTTTTAAGCTCCCGCCGCGCTTCGTTTATTATCTCCCGCGCGGTCATTTTGTCGGGCGTGTCCGCGGCAGGCGTTTTCGCGGCGGCGCGCAGGTTCGCGAGATACGCATTAAGGCGGTTTTTGAGATACGTCCGCGCAACCGGCTTCATAGCAAGCTTTTTCCCGCTTACCTCGCCGTTTACCGTAAGCAGGCAGCCGCTTTCCTCCTCGGAAAACTCAAAGCACAGCCGCCCCTGCGCCTTATCATCGGAAAACAGCACACAAATCCGCTCTTGCTCCGCTTTTTCGACCGTGAATTTCGTCACGCGGTATTCCGTCCGAACCGCTGTCGCGGGCGCTAACATAATGCTGCGCTTCTCGCCGGTTCTGTACTCCGTTTTCTCCTCGGTATATTCGTAGAACACGCCGTCCGCCGCAGGCTGAACCCGCGAAATATCGTGCCGCCAGGCGTAATCGTACAGCGACGAAACAATCTCGCGAAGCTGCCCCGCCGTGCAGGGAAAGCGCTCTCTTATCGTGATTTCGGGCATACCGCGCCCCCTTTCGTGTTACTACTGTTATTTCGCCGCGTTTTTGAGAAAATCGTGTATCCGCGCAAGCGCCGCCGCGCGCGCCTTAGGCGAAAAGCCGTGACCCTCGCCGATGTACTTTGAAAGCCGTGCGTTTTTGTATGCCTTTTCCGCGCGCTCGGCGTAGGAAATATTCACTATATCGTCGCTGTCGCCGTGCAGGATAAGCACGGGCTTTTCAAACCGCGAAATCAGCGCGAAAATGTCCTCGCGGGGAACGTCGTCGGCAAACTTCTTCGATATCGTCATTCCGAAAAGCTCATAGGTGTCGGGCGTGCCGTTTTCCGTAATCCGCCGCCAGTCGTCGGGGATACACAGCGCGGGATACATCACAGCAAGCCCCGCGAAATCGTCGGAGCATTCACCCGCGGCAAGCGCCGCAACACAGCCGCCCTGACTTTCCCCGTAAAGGAATACCCTGTCCTTGTCCGCTATAGGGAGTTCCCTTGCCGCCGCGGATACCGCCATAAGGTCTGCAAGCTCGGTTTTCAGGCTCATTTCAAGCGGGCTGCCGCTGCTTTTCGAGCGGGTGCAGCCGCCGCAAAAGTCAAACGTTATCGCGATAAACCCAAGCGCAGCAAGTTTCTCTGCGTAGTCTGAAACGCTCTCCAGCGTGCAATTGTATGCGTGACACAGGATAACCACGGGGTATTTCTCTGCAGCGTCGGAAGCGGGCGCATATTGCATTGCGTATATCTCGCCGTTTTCGCCGCATACGCGCAGCGGCGCGCAGGTTGTTTCGTTGCTGCTAAAGTTCATAGAGTTCCTCCGAAATAATTATACTTGCACTAATTATATCCCAAAATCCTGCCCGTGTCAATGCCCCGAAAAGTGTCCCGAAAAAGCGCAGACAAAATAGTCCCGATATGGTATACTGTATTTACTGCCGCTGAATAGGCAAAATACACACAACAAGCCCAAATCGAGGCGCGGAAATTTGGTATAGCGTGCAAAAAAAGCGCTTGACAAGCGTTTGTTTTTCTGCTATAATTATTGAGTTAGGGCAATTCTGCCCTTAACCCCTTTCTCGCGCATAGGGCGCGGGATATATATCCATAAGGAGGTGCTTTATAATGGCAAAGTTAGCAGAAAAGTATGAGGCAATCATCGTTTTCTCCGTAGTCAAGAAGAACGAGGAGGAAATCAAGGCTCTTACCGAGAAGTTCGCTGACCTTATCAAGGCAAACGGAACACTCACCAACGTTGATGAGTGGGGCAAGAGAAAGCTCGCATACGAGATTAACTACGAAACCGAAGGCTACTATGTACTCTACAACTTCGAGTCCAAGCCCGATTTTCCCGCAGAGCTTGAGCGTATCATCAACATTACCGACGGCGTTCTGCGTTCTATCGTAGTTCTTTCTCAGGGCACAGCAGCAGAGGTTAAGTAATTTCTACCAAATCGGAGGTGTTCTTATGTACAACAAGGTTATTATGATGGGGCGCTTAGTTGCGGACCCCGAGTTAAAGACCACTCCACAGGGAGTGAGCGTTTGCTCATTCCGTATCGCTGTTGACAGACGTTTTCAGCAGAAGGGCGAGGAAAAGAAGTCTGATTTCTTCAATGTTGTCGCATGGCGCCAGCAGGGAGAGTTCGTCAGCAAGTACTTCTCCAAGGGTCGTATGATTCTTGTAGAAGGCGAAATGACCACCAGACAGTACACCGACAAGAACGGCAATCCCTCCACATGGTACGAGATTGTGGCAGACCGCTGCACATTCGCGGATTCCAAGCCGCAGGGCGACTCAGGCGCTGCCGGCTACTACGGTTCCGCTCCCGCACCGTCGGCTCCCCCCGCACAGCAGGGCTACTCCGCACCCGCGCAGAGCTTTGCGCCCGCGGCAACCGACGACGATTACCCTTTCTAAGGGAAACACGAAACAATTCCGTTTTACTTGATTAAAAGGAGGTTCAGTATCATGGCTGAAAAGTTTGAAAAGTCTGCTCACGCACCCGTAAAGCGTACCAGAAAAAAGGTATGCCAGTTCTGCGTTGAGAGAAGCGAGTTCATCGATTACAAGGATGTCAACAGACTCAGAAAGTGCATGACCGAGCGCGCGAAGATTCTTCCCCGCCGCATCACAGGCTGCTGCGCATACCACCAGAGAGAGCTTACAACAGCTATCAAGAGAGCAAGACAGGTTGCGCTCATTCCTTATGTAGCTGACTGATTTCAACAAAGCAACGCAAGCCCCCGTCGTTTTTCGGCGGGGGCTTTTGTTTTGGGAATGCTTGCGCCGCTCGGCTTGAAAGCGGTTTTAGCAGGAGTGTTTCCCACGAGGACAAAGCCGCAAAAACGGAGCGAGAAAACCGCTCCGTTGAGCCTGTCGAAAAAGTATAAAGACTTTTCCAGCAGAGGCCTCTGCACTGCCCGCACATTTTTCGGCTATGCCGAAAAATGTGCGGATAAAAGTGTTTTTGCCCCGGCAAAGCTGGGGCAAAAAATGGCTTTCGAAAGCCCGCTTCGCGGGCAAACAATAGTTTTTCGAAAAACTGAAACTCCGAGCATCCAAAGTTGCTCGGAGTTGCTTTTTCCCCGCAGTTTGCCGCTGCGGGGAAAATGCTATATAAAAGGGAAATGCCAAAAGGGGGGCAG
>SFHN01000174.1 GCA_004555635.1 [Eubacterium] saphenum | reverse complement strand
CAGTATCCCACACACGCAAACAAGAAAAACGACAAAGCATATTACCGTTCGGTACAGAAATTTCTTTTTCATTGTGTTTTCTCCGACGTTTTACCAAAGGAATACAGGAACAATCTTCAAAAAATGGGTAATATAGCCAAATTCTTTTCTATACAAACTATTCTTTGTTATAATTATAACAAATAAGCCGTTATCTGTCAAGACATTTTATCAAATTTTTAACAAATAAATTGCTTTTGACTTTTTGGATATTTTGTGATACAATGAGGTGAGTTAAGTTATTTTGCAAAACACGTTCGGAGGACAATATGAAAGATATACTGACTGCTCCCTTTATCGAGGAGATGAAAAGAACCGCTGCGAATATGTACCGCCTCGGCTGGGACGAGCGCAACAGCGGCAACATCAGCATTCTGCTTGACGAAAGCGAGGTATGCGAGTACCTAAATATGTCAGCGGCTCGGGTGTTTCCGCTTGGATTTGACGCGGCAAAGCTCTGCGGGAAGATTTTTCTCGTAACCGCAACGGGAAGCTATTTCAAGAACTTTGAGCACGACCCCGCAGGAAATCTCGGCATAGTGCGCATTTCCGACGACGGGCAGAGTGCGGAGCTTCTCTGGGGCTTTGAAAACGGCGGGCGATACACGTCGGAATTTCCCGCGCACCTTATGAGCCACATTTCGCGGCTCGGTGCAGACCCCGAAAACCGCATTATCCTCCACTGCCACCCGACCTATATACAGGCGATGACCTTTGTTCACGAGCTTTCGGAAAAGGCGATGACGCACACGCTCTGGCAGATGTGCACCGAAAGCATTATGATATTCCCCGACGGAATCGGCGTGCTTCCATGGATGGTTTGCGGCACAACGGAAATCGGCGAAGCGACTGCGGAGAAAATGCGCGAGTTTCGCCTTGTCGTTTGGGCAATGCACGGGATATACGGCGCGGGGCGGTCGCTGGACGAGGCTTTCGGGCTTATCGAAACCGTCGAAAAGGCGGCGCAGATTTTTATGCTAACAGCACATCTGCCGCACGTTAACACAATCTCCGACGAGCAGCTTGCCGCGACCGCAAATCACCTCGGACTTTCCTATCGAAAGGATTTTATGGGATAACAAATTGCGCCCCCCAAAAGGGGGCGCAAAACGCTATGATAAGGAAAGTGCGTTTTCGCAAAGCTCTGCAATTTTCTGCGGGGTCGAAAAGCAGTCGCGCGGAACTCTTGCGGGGTTGATTTCCGCACCCATATCCTCGAGAGCGTTAAGCAGCTCGATAAACCCGAGCGAATCGAGAATACCGCTGTCAAGCAGCTCGGTGTCGGGCGCAAGCTCGCCGTCAAATTCGCAGCACTCCGAAAGCAAATCAAGTATTTCCCGAACATCAATTCCTTCGTTCATATTTCATCGCCCCCTAATAAGCTTTCCGTTTTCGTTTGCGAAAAGCCGCTCTGTTATCGCGATTTCTGCGGGAATCATATAATCGGGCAAAAGCCCGGTTAAGCGGCTGCGGATTTGCTCTGCGCTAAGCGTTCCGTCCGTGACCACCTCGGCTTTCAGCCGCCTGCCGTTCAAGCTTACCAAAGCCTGCTTAACCCCGTCAATTCTAAGCAGGTTGTTTTCGATATCCTCGGGTTCAATGCGGTAGCCCTTGATTTTAAGCTGGCGGTCGCGCCTGCCGCTGAAGTACAGCATATTGTCCCTAATAAACCCGCTGTCGCCCGTGAAAAAGCAGCGCTCTCCCCCGACCGTGCGAAAGCCGCCCGACTGCTCCCCCGTATACCGCGCGACGCTCTCTCCGAATATCACTATCTCGCCGTCAATTATGCGTATTTCTCCCGCCGTATGGGACAAATCGCCGATTGGCAGCGGGCTTTGTGTTTTACCGGGGAAAATCTCCGCGGCGGTAACAGCGCAGCAGGATTCGCTCGGCCCGTATGCGTTTATTATATGTACATCTGGAAAGCGCTCGAAAAGCCTTGCGGCGGTTTGAGGTTTCAGCACCTCGCCGCAGAAGAAGAACACGCGAAGCTGCGGCAGAAGCACTTGATTAAACGAGCGGTCGCACATACAAAGCTCCGCATATGTCGGCGTTAGCACGAAAAGCTCTGCGCGGCTTTCCCTCATTCTGCGAAAAGCGCCGTCAAAATCCCGCATTAAATCGCCGTCCGCCTTTATAAACTCCGCTCCGCTGTACATACAATAATAAAGCGCTGCCACCGACAGGTCAAAGGAAAACGCCGCGTGGCTAAGCACGCGATTAGGCTGCACCCGAGAAATAGCGGGAATGTCAAGAAACCAGCGCAAAAAGCTGCCTAAATTCCCCCGCGAAACCTCAATTCCCTTAGGCTCTCCCGTTGTTCCCGAGGTGTAGATTCGGTAAACGGGGTGATTTCCGCAAAGCTTCGGAAGGACAAACTCACGCTCGGGGTATTCCTCGGCAATGCCGCAAAGAACGCTTTCATCAAGCACGATGTCCGCCTCGCGAAGCAGCTTTTCACGGCGCTCTGCAGGCAGGCTATTGTTTATAGGTATGTAGCACACCCCACAAGCAACGCAGGCAATAACCGCCGCAAAAGCAAGGTCAGAGCTTTTCGCACAGATTGCCGCAGTGCGCGCCTTGTTTTCCGCGAGAAATGCCGCTGTTTTCCGCGAAAACGCGGAAAGCTTCTCCCGCCCGCTCATGGCAGTCTGCGAAGCCCCGGCGTGATTATGCTGTCGCGCGGGATAAGAGAATAATCGTACATCACCTTTGAGTGGTTGTCGAGGACAAGCTCCTTGCGGATAATTCTTCTGTCACGGTCAAGGATAACGCGGTAAACCTTGCTAACGCGGTAAAAAACGCCGTTCTCCTCTACAAAGCCCTGATTATCCTCGGTTATGCGGTATATGTACGGGAATTTCTCGGTAGAGCGCAGCTCTCCGTAAAGCGTGTGGTCGTCGAGCCAGACGAGGAGCTGAACGGGTTGGTCGGTTGTGTTCTTGAAGCGATAGTCAACATTCTTATAGAAGACACCCGTGCCCGTGCCGAACGGAACGCGCCTTCCGCTGTCGGGGAAAAGCGCGTCAGAATGGTGCCTTAGCTCCGTAACCGTCAGCGGGCTGTTAAGCACGAGCCAATGTATGAGGTTAGCGAGTTGGCAAAGCCCGCCGCCAACGCCTTTATCCAGCTTGCCGTTTTGTATAACAAGCCCATCGAGGTAGCCTTTTTTTGCGGTAGGCTCGCCTACCAGATGCCAGAACGAAAAGGTTTCTCCCGGGGATATGATTATGCCGTTTATCTTTGCAGCCGCAAGCCGCAGATTTACCATCTTGTTTTTCTGAAGCTGCATATCAACGCCCTCAAGCTTCCGCAGCGCATCGGAGCTGTGACTTTTTACCACAACGGGCAGCGGCACGGTGTTGAAACTCTCGGCGAAGCGCTCGCCGCTGAAAGTATCGTGAATGTCCCGCAGAAGATATTCCTTGCACAACGAAATCTTATAGCAGGTCGGCGAAAGCTCGCAGAAAAGCTTTCGCCGTTTATTCGCCGGATTTGACATAATACTTCCCCTTTTCGTTTGGTTATACAATGATTATATCACCAAATTTTCACAAAAGCAATTACAGCGCGGTTACAATGGGTTACAGTGTGGTTACAATGTGGTTACAATACGGTTACAATTTTCCACTTCGGCGGGAGCAAAAATAAGGTGTTGCTTGCAATCGACAGCCGTTTGTTTATATTGGGTTTTGGAGCAAAAAAATGCACCCCAAGTGCCGGTAGTGCA
>SFHN01000173.1 GCA_004555635.1 [Eubacterium] saphenum | reverse complement strand
AACTCCTCCATTTCGTTTGACGCAAGAATGTACAGGCAGGATATTATGGGGTCTGTCGCGCACGCAACAATGCTCGGCGAACAGGGCATTATAAGTATGAGCGACAGTCTGGAGATTATCGGCGGACTAAAGGAAATTCTTGCGGATATCGACAGCGGAAAGCTTGAGATTGACCCCAACGCGGAGGACATTCATATGTTTGTTGAGGCGGAGCTTACAAAGCGCCTCGGCGACGTGGGAAAGAGGCTGCACACAGCGCGTTCGAGAAACGACCAGGTTGCGCTTGATATCAGACTTTATCTGCGCGACGAGATTAAGGAAATCAAGGCGCAGGTGGCGGAGCTTGTAAACGTGCTTTGCGATATCGCAGCGGAGCACACCGAAACCATTATGCCGGGCTACACGCATCTTCAGCGCGCGCAGCCGATTACCTTCGGTCAGCATATGATGGCATACGCTCAGATGCTTCTGCGCGACATCGACAGGCTAAATGACACCGCCCGCAGAATGAACGTTTCGCCGCTCGGCAGCGGAGCTCTTGCGGGAACAACCTACAACATAAACCGCGCAAGAACCGCACAGCTTCTCGAAATGGAAGCGCCGATGGTGAACTCGCTTGACGGCGTATCCGACAGGGACTTCTGTATTGAGCTTGCGAACACGCTTTCGATTTGTATGATGCACCTGTCACGCTTCTCCGAGGAGATTATAATGTGGTGCAGCTGGGAGTTCAAGTTCATTGAGCTGTCCGACGATTTCACGACAGGCTCGAGCATTATGCCGCAGAAAAAGAACCCCGACGTAACAGAGCTTATCCGCGGAAAGACCGCGCGCGTTATCGGCGACAACGTAACGCTGCTTGCTATGATGAAGGGTCTGCCCCTTGCATACAACAAGGATATGCAGGAGGACAAGGAGGCAATCTTTGACGCGGTGGACAACATTAAGCTTTGCCTTACGACATTTACCCCTATGCTGAAATCGATGACCGTTCTGAAGGACAATATGCGAAACGCTGCGGCGCGCGGATTTATAAACGCAACCGACTGTGCGGACTACCTCGTGAAAAAAGGTATGCCGTTCAGAACCGCGTATAAGATTACGGGTCAGCTTGTCGCGTACTGCATAGCGAACGGCACTATTCTTGAGGAGCTTCCGCTTGATGTTTACAAGCAGCACAGCGAACTTTTCTGCGACGATGTTTACAGGGCAATCAGCCTTGACACCTGCGTAAAGGAGCGCGGAAGCTACGGCGGTCCCGCGCCCGAGAGCGTAAAAACGCAGATAGAACTGACAAGAAAAAATCTGGAGGCGCTTTGCAATGGTTAAGGTATATATCGACGGTCAGGAAGGCACAACCGGTCTTAAAATTCTTGAGCGGTTTGAAGGAAGAAGCGATATTGAGCTTCTGAAAATCGCGGAGGACAAGCGAAAGGACCTCGACGAGCGCAAAAAGATGATTAACGCGGCGGATTTCGCGTTTCTCTGCCTGCCTGACGCGGCGGCAATAGAAGCGGTTTCGCTGGCGGGCGACAAGGTGCGCATTATCGACGCTTCGACCGCGCACAGGACAAATCCCGCGTGGGCATACGGTTTCCCCGAGCTTGGCGCGGATTTCAGAGAGAAGATACGAAACGGTAAAAGAGTTGCCGTACCCGGGTGCTATGCAAGCGGCTTTGCGTCCATGGTTTACCCGCTGGTTAAGCTTGGGATAATGCCGAAGGACTACCCCGTTTCGGTGCACGCGGTTTCGGGATACAGCGGCGCGGGAAAGAAAGCGATTGCCGTATACGAAAGCGACAGCCGCCCCGCTGACTTTGACAGCCCGCGGCAGTACGCGCTGACGCAAGCGCACAAGCACCTGCCCGAAATGCAGAAAATCTGCGGGCTTGATTTCGCGCCCGCGTTTAACCCGCTGGTTTGCGACTATTTCAGCGGAATGGTGGTTTCTCTCCCGATTCACACAAGGCTGCTGGCGAAGAAATACAGCGTTTCCGACGTGCGAAAGGCGCTGGCTGATTTCTACGCGGAAAACGGCTCTTATTTCGTAAAGGTTATGCCCGAGGGTGAGCCTGCCGACGGATTTATCGGAGCGAACAATCTTAGCGGCACGAACAATATGGAGCTTTTCGTAAACGGCAACGACGAGCGAATGATTCTCTGCTCGCGGCTTGACAACCTCGGAAAGGGCGCAAGCGGCGCGGCGGTTCAGTGCCTTAACATTATGATGGGCGTTGACGAGAAAACAGGACTTATTAGCGAATAATCTTAGGCATTCGGAGGATAGGAAATGGTTAAGTTTGAAGGATATGAATTTGTAGACGGAGGCGTCTGCGCTGCGGCGGGCTTTACCGCAGGCGGCGTTATCGCAGGAATAAAAGCGGGCAACACCACAAAGCGCGACCTCGCTTTGATTTACTGCGCAGAGCGCTGCAAAACAGCTGCTCTTTACACAACAAACAAGGTAAAGGGCGCGCCGATTTACGTTACGAAAAAGCACCTTGCCGACGGCTATGCGCAGGCGGTTATCGTAAACAGCGGAAACGCGAACACCTGCAACGACAACGGCATTGAGATTGCGGAAGAAATGTGCAATCTGGCTGCTGTTGAGCTTGGCATTGACGCAAATGATGTAATCGTAGGCTCAACGGGCGTCATCGGGCAGAAGCTTAACATCAAGCCCATAAAGAACGTTATTTCCGCGCTCGCAAAGGGGCTTTCCGCGAAGAAAAGCTCGGAGGCGTGCGAAGCGATTATGACAACCGACACGCGCAAGAAGGAGCTTGCGGTTGAGTTTGAAATTCAGGGCAGAAAGTGCCACGTCGGCGGCATTTCAAAGGGCAGCGGAATGATTCACCCGAATATGGCGACTATGCTTGCGTTTATAACGACAGACGTTGCGATAAACGGCGAGCTGCTTGAAAGAGCGCTTCGCAAGGTGAACTCGCTGACTTACAATATGGTAAGCGTTGACGGCGACACCTCGACAAACGACACGTTGGTGCTTATGTCCTCGGGTCTTGCAAAGAACCCAGAGATAATCTGCGAGGACAAGGACTACGAGGTATTCGAAAACGCGCTGTATGCCGTAATGATGAATCTTGCGCGCGAAACCGCGCGTGACGGCGAGGGCGCTACAAAGCTTCTCGAATGTATCGTAAAGGGCGCGCCCGACGAAAACACCGCGCGTATCGTTGCCAAGTCGGTTATCGGCTCTTCCCTGCTGAAGGCGGCAATGTTTGCGGCGGACGCAAACTGGGGCAGAATCCTCTGCGCAATAGGCTATGCGCAGGCGGACTTTGACATCAACAAAGTATCTGTGGAGCTTGCAAGCAGCAAGGGCAAGCTTACAGTCTGCACCGACGGCGCGGGTATCAGCTTCTCCGAGGAAGCGGCTTCGGAAATACTCTCAGAGGACGAGATAAAGATACTCATTGACCTGCACGACGGCGACGGCGAAGCAATCGCTTGGGGCTGCGACTTAACATTCGAGTATGTAAAAATCAACGCGGAATACCGCACATAAAAGAGGACAGAAAAATGCAGATAGATTATGATGTAAGAGCAAAGGTTATGGTAGAGGCGCTGCCCTACCTTCAGGAGTACAACGACAAGGTTGTCGTAGTAAAGTACGGCGGAAACGCTATGACAAACGACGACCTGAAGCAGGCGGTAATGGAGGACATAACGCTTCTTTCGCTGGTGGGAATAAAGGTTGTGTTGGTTCACGGCGGCGGTCCCGAAATTAACGCTATGCTTAAGAAAACAGGCAAGGA
>SFHN01000172.1 GCA_004555635.1 [Eubacterium] saphenum | reverse complement strand
AGCCATGCCGCCCTCGAAATGGAATTTCAGCCAGCGTTTGTATTCCACCTTCCTCATCTCCATTCCCTCGGGCACATTGCAGCCCTTGTAGCTGCCAAGACCGTCGCGTAGGTAGTACATCGGCCCGCCCGACCATTCGCCGTCCTTGTTCTTGCGGCGATAGTAAATACCAAGGACGTTTTCGGAGAAGTTTGTCATCATTCCGAAGAACGCCGCAATCCACATCCAGAAAACAGCGCCGGGACCGCCTACGCATATTGCCGAGGACACGCCTGCGATATTACCCGTGCCGATTGTAGCGGCGAGAGCGGTGCAGAGCGCCTGAAACTGCGATACGGAGCCTTCTTCCTTGTTTTTACGGACATTGCTGCCCTTCTTGAATATACCGCCGATGGTCTGCGTCCACCATTCCTTGATATGCGTAACCTGAAAGAACTTGGTCAGAACCGTCATAAGAATGCCCGTTCCGATAAGAAGAACCAGACCTATCTTAACCCAGACAAATCCGTTTATGGCGTCGTTGACTTTCGTGACCCATTCGATAAAGCCCATACTTAACCTCCAATAATAAACTACGAAATAAACCTTTTATATTTTATCACAAAATGCATTTCATTTCAAGGCTAAGCCACAAATTTAGTGCATTGTGTATATAAAAAGCGCTAAATTTTGTTATATTTTCACATTAAAATGAAAGTCGTTTTGCGTAAAAATTCATTTTAACACAGACAGCTAACATCGCTATTGAAAAAGCAGGCTGCCTGTGCTATAATACTTATAATGAATAAGCGGAGGAAGCCTTTATGAAATACGTTGTAACAAATGAACAGATGAAAGCTGCCGAGCGCAGATGTGACGAAACCGCGCTTTCATACTCGCGGCTTATGGATAATGCCGGGACAGCCTGCGCCGAGAAAATTGCTGCGCTGTGCAAGGACAAAAGCGCGCGTATTGTGATACTCTGCGGCAGCGGAAACAACGGCGGCGACGGTTTTGTTATCGCAAGGCGGCTTGCGGAGCGCGGTTTTGAGGACATCAGCGTTGTGCTTGTCTGCGGTGAGCCGAAAACAGGCTGTGCGAAGGAGCATTTTGATTATCTGCGCTCCATCGGGCAGATAAAGGTAACAGACGCCGAAAACTTCGACTTTTCGGGCGCTGACATTGTGTCAGACTGCATTTTCGGCACCGGGTTTCACGGCAGCCTGCCCGATAAAATCGCAAGAATTCTTGAACAGGCGAACAACATTCCGCTGAAGATTGCTGTTGACGTACCGAGCGGGGTAAATTCCGACACGGGAGAGTTTGACGGGCGGTGCTTAATTCCAACTCATACGTTTGTGCTTGCTGCGATGAAAAAGGGGCTGCTTCGCCCCGAGTGTAACGATATCCTCGGTGAAATCTCCCTGCTTGATATAGGGATACCCGACGATTGTTACAACAGCCACGAGGCGGTTATTGTTGACGAAAAATACCGTTTCCCATTCTCCCCGAGAAAGCGTTCATCGCATAAAGGCACCTTCGGGCAGCTTCTGAATATTGCGGGAAGCCGCTGCTATAACGGCGCGGCGGCGATGAGCACAAAAGCCGCGCTGCGCTCGGGGGTTGGTCTTTGCGCGCTGGCTTCGACAAAAGAGGTTATCTCAATGCACGCGGCGGGGCTTATTCCCGCAACGTTTATAGAGCTTCCACAGACGGACGACGGCTTTATCGGAGAAGGGGCTGCCGATATTATCGCAAAGCGCATTGACACCGTGTCAGCAATATGCATTGGCTGCGGGTTAGGCACGGGGGCATATGCCGAGGAAATTGTGAAGCTTGTCGTAAAAAATGCCGATTGTCCCATAATTCTTGACGCAGATGGAATAAATTTGCTTTGTGGGTATATAGATATACTAAAGGAGCGGAGAGGACATACTGTGCTTACGCCTCACCCAAAGGAATTCAGCAGGATAAGCGGGCTATCGGTTGAGCAAATTCAGTCCGACAGGATAACGGCTGCAAGGAATTTCAGCGCCGAATACGGCGTTGTGCTTGTTCTGAAAGGCGCAAACACGGTTATCGCAGCGCCCGACGGAGAGGTTTTCGTAAACACAGCGGGCAACGCAGGGCTTGCGCGCGGCGGCAGCGGAGATGTTCTCGCGGGGATAATCGGCGCGTTCTTAGCGCAGGGTATCGAGCCGAAAACCGCCGCGATAAGCGGAGTTTACTGCCACGCGCTTGCCGCGGATATGCTGCTTGCGAAAATGCCTATGGAGTTTATGCTTCCGACAGACGTAATCGAAGCGCTTGCCGAGGTTTATCGCAGATAGCCTCTCCCCTCCCAACAAACGAACGGAGGTAAATTTATGAGGAAACTGTTTGCGGCTGCGGTTTTATGCGCCGGGATTTTTGGAACGCTGTGCGGGTGCAGCTCGGGAAAGCTGCCGTTTTCCGACGGAAAACAAACCGACTTTGACACGGGTTACACGGTTACTGCCGACATAACCTGCGGCGACCTTGAAGCAAAGGCAGACATCACGCGGCACGGAAAGGACGACTGGGAGTTTTCTTTCACCGAGCCGAAGGAGCTTATGGGGCTTAACATCACTGTTGACGCGGAAAACATCACGGCAAGCCTTGGAGATTTAAGCGTTTCGGCGGAGCCTAAGGGAGTTTACTCCTCGCTGCCGAAGATTATTTCCTATGCGGTGGATAAGCTGCCCGAGCTTACGCAGAGTATGACGGAAAGCGAGGGAGTTCTTACCGCGCAGAGCGAATACGAGGGCGAAAAGGTGGTTATCACCGCGGCAAAGGACACGGGCGCGCTTATTTCGCTGAAATGCCCGTATCACAAGCTGTCGGTGCGTTTCAGCAATCAGGAGCGGGTGCAGCCTTCTCGCGAAAGCAATCCTGCCGACGAGGTAAAGATTATCGAGGAATAAAAGAACGGATCGGCCGCTATAAGCGAAACCGATCCGTTTCTTATTTGCTAATTATTTCGGGGATTTCAGATAGGCACGCGGAAACAAGAGCGCTTGTTATCTCGGCGGCGCGCTCTAGCGGGTATTCCTGCTTGGACATACGCCAATCAAGATATGCGTTGAAAAAGCCGCCCGCGACAAAAGCATATGCACCCGCAACCTCTGCGCCGTGCTTTTCGGAAAGTTGGGAAATGACGCTTACTGCGGAACTTCGGATAACGGTCTTAATGCGGTTGGTTATCGTACCGTGGAAATCAAGGCTTACAAGCTTGAAATAGTGGTCAAAGTCCACGCTTATAATCTTATTAAGTCCAATGAAGAAATCATACGCGCCCCGCTTGCAGTCAGACTTTTCAAATGCGCCCGACAGCGACGTCAGCGCAACGGAAAGCTCTGCGTCGATTTCGTCGAGGATGTCTGTCAGATTGGCATAATGCGTGTAGAAGGTTCTGCGGTTTACTCCCGCTTCCGCGGTGAGTTCGCTTATGGTTATGTCGGAAATATCCTTGGTTTGAAGCAACCTGAAAAGAGCACCCTTTATCGCTTTTTTTGTTCGGACAACGCGTTTATCGCTGTCGTGCCGTGATGTAGTCATACGACGCTCCCCTTTCATTTGGACAATTTCAGCACATTTGTGAAATATAACTTGTTACTGTAATTATAAACCTATCATCATATTTTGTCAAGCGGTTTCTTTTCGCAAAAACAAAAGCGCCTCAAAACGCTAAAATGCGTATGAGGCGCTTTTTGGTGATCCATCCGGGAATCGAACCCGGGACACCTTGATTAAAAGTCAAGTGCTCTACCGACTGAGCTAATGAATCATCTTTCCCAAATTTGCAACG
>SFHN01000171.1 GCA_004555635.1 [Eubacterium] saphenum | reverse complement strand
CTTGTCGCCAATCATACCGAGGATTTTTGTTTTCTCCGGCTCGGTATAGGCAAAGTAGGTGCGTTCCTTTGTGGTTATTTCGTACAGCGGCGACTCCGCGATATACACAAAGCCCTTTTCGATAAGCGTAGGGCAAAGCTCGTGTATCATCGTCAGAATGAGCGTTCTAATCTGAAATCCGTCCTCGTCGGCATCGGTACAGATTACGACCTTGCTCCAGCGGAGATTGTCGAGATTAAAGGAGGACAGGCTCTTGTTCTTTCCCGTCTTAACCTCAACGCCGCAGCCGAGCACCTTTATCAGATTTGTGATAATTTCGCTCTTGAAAATCTTGTCGTGGCTTGCCTTAAGGCAGTTCAGGATTTTTCCGCGGACGGGAATAACCGCCTGAAACTCCGCGTCGCGCGCAAGCTTTACCGAGCCGAGCGCCGAGTCGCCCTCCACAATATAGACCTCGCGGCGGGACACGTCCTTGCTGCGGCAGTCAACGAACTTGTCGATGCGGTTTGTGAGGTCGATTTTCTGCGTAAGGTTCTTTATGCTTGCGGAGCGGACGTTTTCGGCGTTTTCACGGGAGCGCTTGTTGATGATTACGCGCTCTGCAATACGCACTGCCTCGTCGGGGTTTTCGAGGAAATAAACCTCCAGCTGATGCTTCAGCCAGTCGGTCATCGCCTCCTTGATAAAGGAGTTTGTGACCGCCTTTTTCGTCTGATTGGCATAGGACGCCTGCGTTGAGAAGTTTGAGCTTATAAACACAAGACAGTCCGAGATATCCTCCCACTTGATGGGCTTTTCGTTCTTGTTGTACTTGTTGTTGGTTTTAAGGTAGCCGTCTATCTGCGACAGAAACGCGCGGCGCATTGCGTCCTCGGGGCTTCCTCCGTGCTCCAGCCAAGAGGAATTATGGTAGTGCTCGACAAAATTCATTTCCTTGCTGAAAACAAACGCAACATTCATCTTCAGCTTGTATTCTTCCTTGTCGTCACGGTCCTTGCCGACGCGCTGCGTACTCCAGAACTGCGGTGTGGTTATTGCCTTATCGCCGACAACCTCGCGCAGGTAGTCGTTTATTCCCTCGGCATAGCAGAAAAGCTGCTCGTTTACCGTGCCATCCTCGGCTTCCTCACGAAGCAGAAACTCAACTCCGTCGTTTACGATAGCCTGCCTGCGGAGCATATCAACAAGGAAATCCACGCCGATATCTATGTCGGTGAAAACCTCCAAATCGGGCTTCCAGTGGATTTTCGTTCCCGTTGTGCCGTCGCACTTGCTCTTTTTGAAGCCGCGCTCGTCATCGGTAACGTTAAAGCCCTTTTCAAAGCGAAGCGTGTACTTCCACGTTCCACGGCAGCTCTCGACCTCCATATACTCCGAAGCAAACTGCGTTGCGCAAAGACCAAGACCGTTAAGTCCGAGCGCATAGGAATAGGTTTCTCCCGAGTTGTTGTCGTATTTTCCGCCCGCGTAAAGCGTGCAGAACGCAAGCTCCCAGTTGTACTTTTCCTCGTTCTTGTTATAGTCGATGGGTATTCCGCGTCCGTTATCCTCGACAGTCACGGACTTGTCCGCGTGAAGCGTGATAACAATTCGCTTTCCGAAGCCCTCTCGCGCCTCATCGATAGAGTTTGAGATAATCTCAAAAACCGAGTGGCGGCAGCCCTCAATGCTGTCCGAGCCGAAGATTACCGCAGGGCGAAGCCGCACCTGGTCGGGGCCTTTAAGCGCTTTTAAGTCGCTGTAATTTGTTTCCTTAGCCATTTACACACCTACTGAATGATTTTGTATATGCCGCAACAGCCGACGCGGCTCAGTATATAATTAAGTATAGCACATATTGTGGAAAAATGCAAGTGCACAGACGATATATTCGAAAAAAAGCTATTTTACGCCGCAAATCTGTCGGTAAAGCTCGCCCGCATAGCCGTCTGTCATTCCGCATATGTCGTCGGTTGCAAGCAGAAGTCTGTAATAGCACTGCGTCGCGTCGTCCTGCCCTCGCGAGCTGTTTTCGCAGATACTGCGGTAGTTCTGCGAAATTATGTGGCGGTAGTTCTTGTCGGTCATTCGCTCCTGCGGCGTGTCAAAACGCAGCGCCGTGCCGACAATGCTGTCCAGCAGAAAGCGCATTATACTGTCAGCGGAAAGCTCTATGCGAAGTATCAGGTCGGAATTGAACGCGTATTTCACTGCGATTGAGCTAAGCGCTTTCGCAAGCGCGGAATATGGGCTTACCGCAAGCAGCTCTTCTGCAAACTCGCCGAGCATTATCTCGTCGTAATTCTCGACAAACGAGTCTGCCGCCGCATAAATCAGTCTGCTCTGAACACCTACCGCCCAGCGCTGAACCGCGGTCTTTTCGGGAGAAGGCATTTCGCCGCACTTTTCCTCTGCGGCTTTCAGCTTTGCGCATTCGTCAAGGATAACGCAGCGCGGCTCGCCCTCGGCGTTTTCGGCAGCGGCAAGCAGTTCTTCAAGAAGCGTTTTTGGCGGAAGAAGTCCGGTCATCACCGCGTCCTCGATATCAGCGGTTTTGTAGGCGATGTCATCAGCGCTTTCAAGCAGAAACGTCAGCGGATAGCGGCAGCCGACCGCGCCTGTTTTCTCTGTGATATCGTGGAAAATCTGCTCCTCGGAGCAGTAGTATCCCATCTTCTTATCCTTGATATTCCCGCTTTTCTTGTTAATTCCGAGAGAGGACACGGGGTATTTTATAATCGTATTCAGCAGCGCATATGTCAGGTTATACCCGTTTTCCATATCGACAAGGCAATGCAGCTTCGTAAGCACGCGAAGCGCCTGCGCGTTGCCCTCGAAATGAAGAAAATCGTTCTGCTGCTGCGGCGTCAAAAGCTCGCAGACAGGCTTTCCCTTAAAGCTAAGCTGCGGCAGATTTTCCCCAAACCACTGACGAATTGCGTCCTCGCCGAAATGCCCGAACGGCGGGTTTCCGATATCGTGAACCAGCCCCGCGCAGCGAAGGATATCGCGGCAGTTCTCGCGGACGGCGTCGTCTACGCCCTCTCTCCCCTGCTCGATAAGTCGTCGGAAAACGATGTCCGCAAGGCTTTCGGCGTAGCTTGACACCTCGAGCGAATGGGTTAAGCGCGTCCGCACAAAATCTGTGCGGTTAAGAGGATATACCTGCGTTTTGTCCTGAAGCCTGCGAAAGCTCGCCGACTCGATAATACGGTGATAATCGCGGCGAAACTCCGAGCGAAGGTCGAAGCTAACGGTTCGGGTGCTTACTCGGCTGCGCTCGGGACAAAGCAGCTTATCCCACGTCATCTGAGGCATATTATGCTCCTTTCCCGCGCTCACCATAAACGGCGGCGCGGAATAAAATATAGTGACAGCCGCCCAAAAACTGAATATACCTTTTTTTCAAGGCAATACTATTTTCGCAAGGGCGATTGTCGCGGGACAGTCCCCGCAAAGAAAAATGAAAGGATTGATATTAAAATGTTAGTAAAGCGCGGAGAAATCTACTATGCGGATTTAAGCCCCGTTGTGGGTTCTGAGCAGGGTGGCATCAGACCTGTGCTTATTGTTCAGAACGACATAGGAAACAAGCACAGTCCCACCGTGATTGCCGCTGCGATAACCAGCCAGAAGGAAAAAAACAAGCTGCCCACGCATATCTCACTTGACGCAGCTTCCTGCGGGCTTGCAAAGGACTCGATAGTGCTGCTCGAACAGGTGCGTACATTGGACAAAAGGCGTTTGAAGGAACGTATGGGAGAGCTTGACAGCAGCGCAATGTCACAGGTGAACAATGCGCTGTCGGTTAGCTTCGGACTGTAATAACCACT
>SFHN01000170.1 GCA_004555635.1 [Eubacterium] saphenum | reverse complement strand
CGATAAAAGCGGCAGCCTCACGCTCGGTTTTTCCCTTGTCGAGGAACTGCTTGTAGCCCTCGCAGAAAAGGTCACATTTCTTAAGCTCCTCGTCGGTCATTCTGAGAACCGCGTTCTTCTTTTTCATAAAGAGCTTTTCTTTAAGCTCTTTTGCAGTAAGTTCTTTCTTTGCCATTTTTGTTTATCCTTTCTGTTAGTTATTGTAAAGCCTGACGTAATTGTCCATCGCTTTGTTTATCTTGTTGACATAGTGCGCAGTATCTGCTATCGGGATAACGTCAAGGTGTATTCCATCGGAGGAATAGCGTTCATCGGAAAGCCAATCGTTAACGTTTCCGCGCCCGGCGTGATAAGCCGCCATCGCTTCGTCCGTCTGACCAAACTCGTCAAGCAGAAAGCCCAGCAGATAGCAGCCGTAGCGAATGTTGGTTTCGGGGTCGTACATATCGTAGTATTCCGTTTCCTCGTCGCCAAGCCTGAACTTTATCCAATCGAAGGTGTCCTCCATAATCTGCATTAGACCGCGTGCGCCGACATTTGACACCGCGTCAGCACGAAATCCGCTCTCGGTTTTTATAACCGCATACACGAGAGTAGGCTGAATTCCGTATTCCGACGCATATCGCTCGACATAGGCGGTGTATTTCAGCGGGTGGGTTTCGCGAAGAAAACGGTCGTAAGCGAATAGCCCCGCAACAGAAATCAGCAGGAGTATCACCACCATAACCGTAAGTACATGCAGCGCAGTTTTTCCCTTTCTTCTTGTCATAGCCTATCCTTTAACAGTTTTCTTTAACAGTTTTATTGTGTCAAGAGCACGGCGAGCAAGCGCCTCTTGCGTGGAGTTGTTCTCGATAATATAACCGCAGCGCTCCCTGAAAAAAAACGCGTTATGCTGAGCGGAAAGCCTGTTTTTCGCCTGCTGCTCGGTTAAGCCGTCGCGCGCGACAATGCGCCGCAGACAAGCTTCCGCGTCAGCGATAACCCCGACAATTCCGTCGCACAGCATATCAAGCCGCGCTTCAAAAAGCGTGGGCGCGTCAAGAAGCACATCGCTTTGCGCGCTCCTTATTATCACGGCGATATTATATGTTATATATGGGAAAATTATTTTGTTATACAGCGCCTTTTTGTCGGGGCTTGAAAAAATCAGCGCCGCTGTTTTTGCACGGTCAAGAGTTCCGTCGGGCTTTATTGCTTCGGGAGAAAAGCGCTCGGCAACCTCTCCTAGAAATGTTCGGTTATTGTCGGCAACGCTGCGCGCAACCTTGTCGCAGTCAATAACGCAAAAGCCGTTTTCCGCGAAAAGCCGTGATACTGTTGACTTACCTGCGCCCGACATTCCCGTTAAACCGACAATCTTATAATTTGAAAGCTCGGTCATTTCTTTGTACCCACAATCTTAAAGCTCGCCGCACGAAGAAGTCGGTTGTATACCGCAAGCCCTATGCCGTTTTGCTCGGGCATTTCTACAAAAACCGTGTCAGCGCCCTCGTCGTCCGCTTCGCGGAGCATTGCAAACAGGCGCTGCGCCTGCTGCTCGGACGTTTCGCCGCAGTTGCGGAAAAGCTCGTTCTCCTCTACCCCTGCGCCGAAGGCAAGCGTCTTTCCACAGGCGTTTTCTGTGCAGTATCTTGCAAAATCCCCTCCGTGGAGGTCAACAATAAACACATTCGCTTTCGGAGAGTAGTGCTTGTATTTCATTCCGGGAGAAAGCACGCGCTCATTGCTTGCGGGCTGAGCTGTGACCGCCTTGTCAATCTCGACTTCACCGAATTCCGATAACATTTCCGCGGTAATCCCACCGGGGCGAAGAATGTGAATTTTACCGTTTCTGAAGCAGATAACGGTGCTTTCAACGCCGCAGGAGCAGCTTCCGCCGTCGATTATCAGCGGAATTCGCCCGTTCATATCGGAGAAAACGTGCTGCGCGGTAGTCGGGCTTGGGCTGCCCGAAAGATTTGCCGACGGCGCAGCAATCGGGAACCCGCAGGCGTCGATAATTGCCCTTGCGGCTTCGCTTGCGGGCATACGGATTGCAACCGTGTCAAGCCCCGCGCTGACCGCATTCGGAATAACGTCCGATTTCGGGAAAATCATAGTAAGCGGGCCGCCCCAAAAGCGCTTCGCAAGCCGCTTTGCCGTATCGGGAACCTCTGTTACCAGCGGCAAAAGCATATCGAAACGGCTTATGTGCACGATAAGCGGGTTGTCCTGCGGTCTGCCCTTTGCAATGAAAATGTCGCCTACCGCTTTTTCGTCAAGAGCATTTGCGCCCAAGCCGTAAACTGTTTCGGTTGGAATACCTACAATACCGCCGTTTTTCAGTATATCCGCCGCAAGAAGAACGCTTTCCCTGCTGTACGGCAGAACCTTTGTTTCCATAAAAATCACTTCCGTTAATCCTGCTGTTTAAGCAGCTTTGCTGTCTGGTCCGCAAGGCGCAGCGCCTCAAAAACCTCGTCACAATCGCCGTTCATCATATCGTCGATTTTGTACAGCGTGAGGTTGATTCGGTGGTCGGTTACGCGCGACTGCGGGAAATTGTAGGTGCGTATTCTTTCGGAGCGGTCCCCCGTGCCGACCTGAATGCGGCGCTCCTCGGCGTAAGCGCTGTCGCGGGCGGTAATTTCCGCTTCGTACAGCTTGCTGTAAAGCATTTTCATCGCCTTTTCGCGGTTCTTGAACTGCGAGCGCTCCTCCTGACACTCCACAACAACGCCTGTCGGGTTGTGGATAATGCGTATCGCGGACTCGGTTTTGTTGATGTGCTGACCGCCCGCGCCGCTTGAGCGATAGGTCTGTATCGTGAGGTCGGCGGGGTTAATGTTCACGTCAACCTCCTCGACCTCGGGCATAATCGCAACGGTGATAGTTGAGGTCTGAATGCGCCCCTGCGACTCCGTTTCGGGAACGCGCTGAACGCGGTGAACTCCGCTCTCGTATTTAAGCTTAGCGTAAACGCCCTCACCCTCTACTCCAAAGCATATCTCGCGATATCCGCCAAGCTCGGTGGGATTTGCGCTGAAAACCTCGGTTTTCCACCCTTTTTTCGCGGCGTACATCGAATACATTCTGAACATTGAGTTTGCAAAGAGCGCCGCTTCCTCGCCGCCCGCGCCCGCGCGGATTTCCACTATTACGTTTTTGTCGTCATCGGGGTCTTTCGGGAGCAGAAGAATTTTAAGCTGCTCGGTATACTCTTCCATAAGGCGCTTAGTTTCGGCATATTCCTCCTGCGCCATATTCTTAAGCTCGGCGTCAGCGCTGCCGTCGTCCAGGATTTCCTTCGCTTCTTCAAAGCTTTTTTTCGCTGCGTTATATTTGCGGTATACCTCAATCAGCGGCTCAAGGCTGTGCTGCTCCGCGAGAAGCTCGCGGTAGCGCTTGTTGTCGGAGATAACGTCGGGGTCGGTTATCTTCATATTTATTTCATCGTATCTGGCTTCTGCCATTCTCAGCTTGTCAAACATATCTTACTCCTCCAAAACAATTGCGTAAAAGAAAACTTTTCTGCACTTGTGTGCTTTAATAATCCAAACGCCGCTATTTCTCGGAGTTATCGGTTTCGCGTAGAACGGATTTGATTTTTTTCTCGCATTTCGAGCGGGGTATCATAAACGTATGCCCGCAGCCCGCACAGCAAAGCTTAAAATCCGCGCCGATACGCAGAACATTCATCTTGTTGCTTCCGCAGCCCGGGTGATTTTTCTTCATAATCAGAACATCGCCTACAAGAATGTCCATCTTCCCTGCCCCTTTCACATATTTTCATACAAATTATAGTATACCACTTTCGGACAATTTTTGCAATACTATTTGCATTTTTTTGCT
>SFHN01000169.1 GCA_004555635.1 [Eubacterium] saphenum | reverse complement strand
CGTTGTCGGGCGATACCGTCGTCAGCACAAATTCTTCATTTACAACAGACTTCTCGCTTTCTTTCGAAGCAGCCGCGGTAGGCTCGGGTGTTTCGGAGGGCGGCGGCGTCTCGGTGAGGGGCGGAGCGGTTCCTTCCGCCTGCTCCGTTTCGGCGGAGGTGCTTGTCGTTTCGCTTTGCGAGATTTCCTCGGAGGGGGAGAGCGGTTTTTCTGCGCCAGAACAACCTGCGGCTGTTATCGTCAGAGCCAATATTGCAGTAAGGAGAAGCAAGCGTTTCATATTCTTCCTCCGAAAACAGTAAACCCGAAAGCTCCGTGCTTAATCTCTCTCCAGCGCCGAGATACCCGAGCGTACCATCTTGATGATGCCGAACGGCTTCAGCAGGTCGATGAAGCTGTCGATTTTGCGCGGCTCTCCGGTAAGCTCAAGCATAATGCTGTCGGCTGCCACGTCAACGGGCTTTGCGCGGTAGAGGTTCGCGATTTCGGTTATGCGAAGTCTGTCGTCGGCTGTTCTTCCCGCGCGCACCAGAACATGCTCACGGCACACCGCATCGTCGAGAATGGTTACGTCGATAACGTCGTAAAGCTTCATAAGCTGATTCTTAATCTGCTCGAGAATTTTAAGGTCGCAGGAAACAACGATAGTAAGGCGCGAAATCTCGGGCACCTCTGTTTCGGCTGCGTTAAGGCTCTTTATGCTGAAGCAGCGTCTGCTGAAAAGACTTGAAACGCGCAGCAGAACGCCGTTGTTGTTTACGACTTTTACGGATAAAACATATTCCTGCATTGTTTACGCCTCCAAATCTATTTCGGTAATGGGATTAACAACCGGCTTGCCCGCGGGAATCATCGGCAGAACGTTTATGTCGCGGTCAATTCTGACCTCAACCATAATCGGCGCGGACTTCGCCGTTTCGAGCGCTTCCTTAAGAACAGGCTCGATGTCCTCTGTTTTCTCAATAACAAGCGTCTTTATTCCGAAAGCCTCGCCAAGCTTAACATAGTCGATATGGCGGCTGTCAAGCGTTGTCTGCGAGAAGTGCTTGTTGTAGAAAAGGCGCTGCCACTGACGCACCATACCGAGCACGTTGTTGTTGATAACCAGCTCGATAATCGGGATATTGTGCGCCTGCGCGGTGATAAGCTCGTTCAGGTTCATTGCAAAGCTGCCGTCGCCCGCGATGTTTATAACCACCTTGTCGGGACAGCCCGTCTTTGCACCGAGGGACGCGCCAAGACCGTAGCCCATTGTGCCAAGACCGCCCGAGGAGAGGAAGCTGCGCGGGTTCTTGTACCTGTAATACTGCGCTGCCCACATCTGATTCTGTCCGACCTCGGTTGTGATGATTGCCTCGCCGTTTGTAAGCTCGTCAAGCTTTTCGATAACCGCCTGCGGAGTAACAGGCAGCTTCTCTGTGCCGACCTGAACAGGCTCGCCGAAGTCGCCGCCGCAGATTTCCGCAATCCACTCGGGGTGTTTCTTCTGCTCAATGCCTGCGCAAAGCGCTTCGAGCGCAGCCTTTACGTCAGCGTTTACGGTAACGTCAACCTCAACGTTCTTGTTGAACTCGGCTGGGTCTATGTCGATGTGGATAATCTTCGCGTTCTTTGCAAACACCTTCGGGTCGCCGATTACGCGGTCGGAGAAGCGCGTGCCTATGCCGATAAACAGGTCGCAGCGGTTAAGCGCCGCGGCAGCCTTTACCGTGCCGTGCATTCCGAGCATACCGATGTAGCGCTCGTCCGTCTGGTCAAACGCGCCCTGACCCATAAGCGAGCAGGAAACAGGCGCGTCGCAAAGCTCTGCGAACTTTTTCAGCTCCTTATCCGCTCCCGACATAATAACGCCGCCGCCCGCGTAGATGTAGGGGCGCTCGGAAGCCGCGATAAGCTCTGCTGCGCGCTTTATCTCGCACTCGCATACGTCGCTCTTTGTTTCGGGCTTAACCGCGGGCGCGGGGGTGTATTCGGTTTTCGCGATGGTTATGTCCTTAGGGATATCAACAAGCACGGGACCTTTTCTTCCGCTTCCCGCAAGCTTGAATGCAAGGCGAATTGTGTCCGCAAGCTCGCTGATGTCCTTTACGATAAAGTTGTGCTTCGTAACGGGCATAGTAACGCCTGTGATATCCACCTCCTGAAAGCTGTCAAGACCGAGCAGATTGCAGGAAACGTTTCCCGTAATCGCAACCAGCGGAATGGAATCCATATACGCGGTCGCGATACCGGTTGTTAGGTTAGTTGCGCCGGGACCGCTTGTCGCGATAACAACGCCGGTTTTTCCCGTCGCTCTCGCAAAGCCGTCTGCGGCGTGGCAAGCGCCCTGCTCGTGAGATGTGATGATGTGATGAATCTTGTCGGAATACTTGTAGAGGCTGTCATAGATGTTGAGGACAGCACCGCCCGGATAACCGAAAACGGTGTCCGCGCCCTGTTCCAAGAGGCATTCTACAATAATATCTGAACCTGTCAGCAGCATTTTTTTGTATCACCTTTCTGTTATGTTGTGTGTTCAAAACGAACCGATACTATATATTTTAACATATATAAAGTATAATGTCAACGACATAATGCGAAAAAATTCTCCTTTTCGCCCGCCTTGCGTTGTAAGTTCCGCCGATTGAATACGAAAGCCGCTCTCCCTGCGGAAAGCGGCGCGGCATATCCTGCCCGTTATTGACATAGCAGCGCGGTTGTGCTAAAATAATAGCAAATCAGAAAAGGAGCACCAAAATGAAAGCAGTTGTATATTCCTCAAAAACAGGCTTTTCCGAGCGCTATGCGCAGATGATTGCGAACAAGCTGTCATTACCCGCATACTCGCTGAAGGACGCGAAGCGTTCTCTCGCGCAGGGAACGGAAATAATCTATGTCGCGTGCGTAAGGGCGAATAAAATCGCTGACTTTGACAAGGCGCAGAAGCTTTTCAATATCGCTGCGGTCTGCGCGGTCGGGCTGTTTCCGAAGTGCAGCGCGGTTTTCGACGTCCTCCGCGAAACAAACAACCCCGCCTGCCCGCTTTTTTACCTGCGCGGGGGAGTGGATTACAAGCGGCTCGGAGCGCTTGACAAGCTTGTTCTGCGAATGGTACGCGAGGACGCCGAGAAAAACGCGAAGTCCGAGGACGCCGAGCTTCTCGACGTGCTGAAAAACGGCGGCGACTTTGTCAGCGAGGAAAACCTAACGGAGGTTATCGCGTTCGCGCTGCTGAAGGGCGAGTAAGCGGCGGGCTGTTCCAAACGTCAGGGCTTCTTTTTCCCGCCGCGGTCAAAGCGTTCGCGCTCAAAATGCGGAAACGCGCTGAAAAGGCGACGGTGCTTGCTGTGAAGCTCGTCGGAAAGCTGCTCAATACGGCTGCGAAGCTGTTCAAGCTGCTCGGAAAGCTCCTCGCGGCGTCCGTCGAGGTTATCTTCAACCTTTTTGCGGAATTCCTCTGCTTTTTCCGACAGCGCTTCAAGTCCCGAAAGGCTCTTGCCAAGTTCGGTCATTGAGATTGTCGTGGTAACAAGGTCTGCCGCAAGAAGAACGAGCGCAATGCCAAGAACAATATACCCGATATTTTGCGGTATCTTTTGTAACAGCTTCATTATCAAGGGCTGAACGATGTCCAGGATAAACACTCCCGCCAGCCCCCACCGCAACGAAAACGACAGGCAGATGTACCCCTTGAAATTGAAGTGCAAATCGGAATAATCCCACCATTTTGTGTGGAAAATCTTTTCCAGCACGAACCCCGTAATCAGTTCCAGCGCGGTAGTAAGCAGCGCCGAACCGATAAACAGCAGCACCAAATGCTCCTTTATCGGCGAGAGGCATATTATTATCGTAATCATTCCGAAGCCGTATA
>SFHN01000168.1 GCA_004555635.1 [Eubacterium] saphenum | reverse complement strand
GTGAGCAGTATATGACCTGCTATCAGCCTATGTTCTCGGAGAACGGAACGCCCGATTATATTCTCTTCACGGGAACGAATATTCAGGAACGCAGCACGATGATGTCCTTTATCTCCCTGTGCGTTATTGCAGGAGCAATTCTCGCGGTAGTTATCTTTGTTCTGATACTTGTATCGTTTATAAACAAGAATGTTGCAAAGCCGATTGAGGAAATGGTAAGAGTTACCCGCAGCATTTCCGACGGTCAGATAGGAATACGCGACCCAGAGGTTGTAAAGGTAAGCATAAAGTCCGACAATGAAATCGGGCAGATGGGTGAGGCGCTTTCCTCTACCGTCGAAAGCCTTAGGAACTATATCTCCGAGATTGACCGAGTGCTTTCGGGAATAAGCGGCGGCGACCTCACCGTTGAAGCAGGCGACAGCTTCAGAGGCGATTTTGAACAGGTTAAGGTTAGCCTTGAGTCTATCGTTGCAAATCTCCGCGAGATAATTAGCCAACTTCACGACTCAACGGCGATTGTATCCGGACAGGCAGAGCAGATAGCAGATGGCGCTTCGGTGCTTTCCGAAGGCTCGTTGCAGCAGTCTGCGGCGGTTGAGCAGCTTTTTGCAACAATCGAAAGCGTTGCACGCGATGTCGAAGCGACTGCCGAAAAGGCGGAGAGTACGCGTGATATAACCGACCGCGCGCTTTCTGTTGTTGATAGCGGAAACTCGAAGATGGCAGATATGATTTCCGCTATGCAGGATATAACAGAAGCTTCCAACCAGATATTCAACATAAACAAGTCTATCGAGGATATCGCATTCCAGACCAAGATTCTCGCGCTCAATGCTTCTATCGAGGCGGCGCGCGCGGGCACGGCGGGAAAGGGCTTTGCGGTTGTTGCCGACGAGGTAAGAAACCTTGCGGGCAAGTCTGCCGAAGCCGCAAACAAAACCACCGAGCTTATCAAGCAGACCGCAGAGCTTATCGATAAAGGCTCGCAGATTGCCGCTGAAACGGGCGAAAGCTTCGAGCAGATAATGCAGACGGTAAAGCGCTCCGCAGAGCTTGTCGAGCAGATTTCCGTAGCAACCGAGCAGCAGACGATTTCCGTCAGCGAGATAAAAACGGGCGTCGAGCAGATTTCCTCGGTTGTCCAGAAGAACGCGGATTCCGCCGAAATGAGCGCCGCAGCAAGCCGCGAGCTGTTCTCGCGAGCGCAGATGCTGTCGGAGATGGTTTCCCGCTTCAAAATCTGATAAACTTTACAGCAGACCGGCAAAAGGTCTGCTGTAGTTTTTGGCGCAGTTTTCTACTTGTAAAATAACTGTATCTGTGCTATAATAATAGATATTGCTGCTTTACGCTGCTAAAAATATCCCTCTTAAGGAGAGAAGAAATGTCGGAAAATCTTTACAAAAATAATGAGATGATGGCAAAGCTCGATGAGTTTTTGCTTGATATACAAAAGCCCTCGCGATATATCGGAGGCGAGGTCGGTTCTGTCAGCAAGGACAAAAGCAAGGTTGATATCCGCTTTGCGTTCTGCTTCCCAGATACATACGAGATAGGTATGAGCCACCTCGGTATGAAGATACTCTACGGGCTAAAGAACAGCGTACCGAATTATTGGTGCGAGCGTGTGTTTATGCCGCTTCCCGATATGGAGGAGCAGATGAGAGCGCGTAATATTCCGCTGTATGCGTTGGAAAGCCTTGACCCGATAAAGGATTTTGACTTTATCGGATTTACGATACAGTATGAAATGTGCTATACGACAATTCTGGCTATGCTTGATTTGGCGGAGCTGCCTGTGTATTCATCCGAGCGCGAAAGCCTTACTCCCATAGTTATGGGCGGAGGTCCCTGCGTCTGCAATGCAGAGCCGATAGCGGATTTCTTCGACCTGTTTGTGCTGGGCGAGGGCGAGGAGGTAAACCTTGAGCTGATGCGGCTTATGGAGCAGTGCAAGAAGGAGGGCGCAACTAAGCGCGAGTACCTCCGCCGCGCCTCCCAAATCGAGGGAGTGTACGTTCCGTCGATGTATGACGTATCCTATAACCCCGACGGTACGGTAAGCGCGATTACTCCGCTTGACGGCGCACCCGCGCAGGTCAAGAAGCGTATCATCTCCGACTTCGACAAGGTTTATGCCCCCGATAATTTTGTCGTCCCGTTTACGGGAATTGTACACGACAGGGCAGTGGTAGAGGTGCTTCGCGGCTGTATCCGCGGGTGCAGATTTTGTCAGGCAGGCTATATCTACCGTCCGTTCCGCGAGAAGGAAAAGAGCACGGTCCTTCGTCAGACAAAGTGCCTTTGTGAAAACACGGGCTATGATGAGGTTTCGCTTTCATCGCTGTCTACGGGCGATTTCAGCGATATCGAGGGACTGCTTAGCGACCTCACCGACTACACCTCTGCGCAGGGGATAAACCTCTCGCTCCCATCGCTTCGCATTGACCGCTTCAGCGATGAAATGCTCGAGAAAATCAGCGATGTGCGCCGCAGCGGGCTTACGTTTGCGCCCGAGGCAGGCTCGCAGCGTTTGCGCGATGTCATCAACAAGAATGTCACCGAACAGAACGTTATGGACAGCGTGCGTATTGCTTTCGAGGGCGGATATACCTCTATAAAGCTGTATTTTATGCTTGGGCTTCCGACAGAAACGGAAAAGGACGTCGAGGGAATTTACGACCTTGCAGAAGCGGTAATAAACGAGTTCTACGCTACTCCAAATCACGCAAAGGGCAGACCGTCCGTTTCGATTTCGCTTTCTACGTTCATCCCGAAGCCGTTTACCGCGTTCGAGTTTGAGCCGCAGGAGAGCGAGGAGGTTATTACCGTGCGTCAGAAGCACCTTATGGATTACGCCCACGACCGCAAGATAACAATTTCCCGCTCGAAATACAAGGTGTCTCTTATGGAAGCGGTTCTTGCACGCGGCGACCGCCGAGTTGGCAGGGCTGTTTACCTCGCTTGGAAAAAGGGGTGCAGGCTTGACGGGTGGGACGAGTATTTCGACTTCTCAAAGTGGCGCGAGGCGTTTGACGAGTGCGGACTTGATATGGCGTTTTACGCAAACCGCCGCCGCTCATATGACGAGGTTGCGCCGTGGAGTCATATGAACCTGCTAGTTTCGCGCGATTTTCTGATTGAGGAAAACAAGCGCGCACACGCTGCCGTATGCACACCGAACTGCCGCGAGAAATGCTCGAACTGCGGCGTAATCCGTAACATAGGCGCTGAGCCGTGTAGCAAAATTCACGCAAAGAGGTGACACTATGCCGAGCGTAAATACACGAGTGTTTTACTCAAAGACCGACCGCGCGAAGTACATTTCCGCACTCGATATGAATAACTGCGCAATCCGTGCAATCCGCCGAAGCGGGCTTCCCGTATGGCAGACCGAGGGCTTTAACCCGCATACCTATGTTGCGTTTATGCTGCCGCTGTCGCTGGGACAAGAGGGAACACACGAAGCTATGGACTTCCGCCTGCTTGAGGATATCACGTTTGACGAAGTTAAGGACAGGCTTAATGCCGCGCTGCCGCCCGATATTCGAGCTATCGAAATCGCTGTTCCTAAGTATAAGTATCAGGACATCGGCTCGGCAAAATATCGCATAGAAAGCGGAATTGACAGCGAGAAGTTCCGTTCGTTTATGGAAAGCGAGCATATTTTCACGGAGAAAAAGACGAAAAAGGGGATTATAACCGTTGATTTGAAGCCGCTTGTTATGGAGTGCGAAGTCGCTCCCGACGCAATATCTCTCCGCCTGCCCGCAGGAAATGAGATGAGCATAAACCCCGCGCTTTTGCTTGACGCATACAAAACTCAAACGGGCGGCGAGATACCGCGTCT
>SFHN01000167.1 GCA_004555635.1 [Eubacterium] saphenum | reverse complement strand
TATATCGGCGTAAACGACCACGATATTGACCTTTTCGAGGGTCAGTATGATGTGCCGAACGGTATGGCGTACAATTCCTATGTCATCGTTGACGAGAAAATCGCCGTTATGGACAGCGTTGACGTCCGCTTCGGAGAGCAGTGGCTCAAGAACATCGAGAACGCGCTCGGCGTTAGAAAGCCCGATTACCTTGTGGTTCAGCATATGGAGCCTGACCACTCCGCGAATATAGTAAGCTTTGCAAACGCTTATCCCGAGGCGAAGATAGTTTCCTCCGCAAAGGCTTTCGTTATGATGAAGAACTTCTTCGGCACGGACTTTGCCGACAGACAGGTAGTTGTCGGCGAGGGCGACACGCTCAGCCTCGGCGCGCATACGCTGAACTTCCTTACCGCTCCGATGGTTCACTGGCCCGAGGTAATCGTTACATATGACAGCTGCGACAAGGTGCTGTTTTCCGCCGACGGCTTCGGAAAGTTCGGCGCTCTCGACGTCGAGGAGGATTGGGCTTGCGAGGCAAGGCGCTACTATATCGGCATTGTCGGAAAATACGGCGCGCAGGTTCAGGCGCTGCTGAAGAAGGCTTCCGCGCTGGAGATTAAGACAATCTGCCCGCTTCACGGTCCCGTGCTTTCGGAAAATCTCGGCTATTACATTAACCTTTACGACATCTGGTCGGGCTACCGCGTTGAGAGCGAGGGCGTGGTTATCGCATATACTTCGGTTTACGGCAACACCGAAAAGGCGGTTATGCTGCTCGCGGATAAGTTAAAGGAGCTTGGCTGCCCGAAGGTTGCGGTAAACGACCTTGCGCGCTGCGATATGGCGGAGGCTGTCGAGGACGCTTTCAGATACGGCAAGCTGGTTCTCGCAACGACTACCTACAACGCAGACATCTTCCCGTTTATGCGTCAGTTTATCGACCACCTCACCGAGCGCAACTACTCTAACCGCACGGTTGCCTTTATCGAAAACGGAAGCTGGGCGCCGATGGCGGCAAAGGTTATGCGCGGTATGCTCGAAAAGTCGAAGAACATCACCTACACCGAAGCGGGCGTTAAAATCCTGTCCGCGCTTAACGACGAGAGCAAGGTGCAGATTACCGCTCTTGCAGAGGAGCTTTGCAAGGACTGATTGTCCCATTAGCAGTTCGGATTTTTCACCGGAAAATGCAACCCTTTATCGCCCTATGCGGTATTATTGTAAAGACATCACAGGAGGCGAAGTATCGTGAAATATTACATAGAAATGTGGAAAAGAGCCTTTGACTATAAGGGGACGAGCGACAAAAAGTCGTTCTGGGTGCCGTTTGCGATAAACGCAGTTGTCGGCGCGGTTTTGGCACTGCTGTTGATTTTGTCGTGGCTGGGCGTTTGGTTTGTGGGATTTCTGGCGTTGCTGCTTGCTATATATCTGTGCATTTGCGCAGTGCCGTTTGCGGCGCTGACGGTGCGCAGGCTTCACGACGTCGGAAAAAGCGGCTGGTGGTATTTTCTCGTGTTCGGCGCAGGCGTAGGCGCGGTGGCGCTTGCGGTTATTCTTGCGGGCAACTCGGGTGCGTTTTCTCCCGAAGCAAATCTGCCCACCTGTGTTTACGGCCCGCCGGAATATTTCGGTGAATTTGACCCGTCGTCAAATACGAATGTTGACGTATACGGTCCGCCCGAGAATGAGATTATCTTTAACCCCGGCGACAATATGAATGTTGACGTATATGGTCCTCCACCCGAGGATATCCAATACGACCCCGATGAAAACCTGGAACCCACCGTCTATGGTCCGCCCGAGATGTTTGAATAAGTGAGGGTACGGCTATGATGAAAAACAACTCGCACCTTTCCCAATCGGTAAAGCGCTCACATATGAAGCAGCTTGCGGAATACCGCAGCGAGCTTAGGAGAAATCCGAAGCTAAAGCACCTGTTTATCGAACTGACAAACCTCTGCAACGAGCGCTGCCTGCACTGCGGCAGCCGCTGCGGCGAAGCTGCGCCCGAGGGAATTCTGTCGGGCGAGGAGATAAAGGCGTTTTTGTACAAGACCGCGCAGGAGTTTGATGTCAGAGAGTTTCAGCTTTGCATAACGGGCGGAGAGCCGCTGCTGCGCGAGGATTTCTTTGACATAATGGACTATGCGAACTCCCTCGGCTACAACTGGGGAATGACCTCAAACGGCACGCTTATCGACAAGGAAAAGGCGCTGCTGCTTAAAAAAGCGGGGCTGAAAACTATTTCGATAAGCCTTGACGGACTGCCGGAAACAAACGACTGGTTCCGACAAACCGAGGGCGGCTTCGAGCGCGCGTTGAACGGCGTAAGGGCGCTTGCGGAGTACGGCGGGCTTAATCATCTTCAGGTAACGACGGTTGTGCATAAGCGGAACATAAGCGAGCTACCAAAGCTTTATGAGCTGCTTAAAAAGGAGCGGCTCAATTCGTGGCGCGTTATCAACATCGAGCCTATCGGCAGGGCAAAGGACAACGCGGAGCTTGCGCTTTCGCCCGAGGACTACAAGACGATGTTCACCTTTATCCGCGAGCATTACAGCGACCCCGTGCTGCCGACGGTTTACGGCTGCGCGCATTATTTGGGGGCGGAGATGGAGCGCGAGGTCAGGAAGTGGTACTTCCTTTGCAACGCGGGCGTTTATACCGCGAGCATTATGTGGAACGGCGACATTGCCGCGTGCCTTGACATAGAGCGCCGCCCCGAGCTTGTTCAGGGAAATATCCGCCGCGACGATTTCGCAGACGTGTGGCAGAACCGCTTTTCGCAGTTCCGCGGGGATATGCGCAAGTGCGGCGACTGCGCGGCCTGCAGCGATTACGAGTTCTGTGCGGGCGGAGCGTTCCACACTTGGAACTTTGACGAGAACAGGCAGAACGTATGCTTTAAGGGAATGCTGTTCGAGTAGTCGAGTGCCTCGACACGCTATCCACCTTTCGGCGGGTGGATTATCTGCATAACTTTATCGACGGCGGGGGCGAAAGCTACTGCCGTTTCGGTTTTGGGGTCAACTTTCGCGCACAAGCGCGGTATGCATTTCACTGAAATTTGCCAAAAAATCAAACGGCGGGAGCCTTTAACTTCCGCCGTTAATCCTAATATAATAATATCTCACCCGTCGAAAGGCGGATAGCTTATCAGCTTATGCCGTCGTATTAAGCCGTTCGCCGGATTTCGACTGCGTTTCTATGCCCGCCGTGTAGCGGTTTTCGCTCTTCGGACGCGTCACTGTCGTAGTAACTCCGCCCGCAACATAGCTCTTTCCGCACTCGGGGCAAAGCCCGTGCTTTATCACAACGTTCTGGCTGACAACCTCTCTGCCGTTGCGCTCCGCCTCGGCGCGGTCGCGCGTGACGTGCTCGTACTCGTGCCCGCGGACAACCGAAGCCGCGCTGCTCGGGTTTATCTTCGCCGCGCTCTTGAACGAAACGCCCGGGTCATCGGAGCGGTCCTGATACTCGCGGTTCTTGCAGGTCTGGCACTCCTCGTTGCGCTCGTTTATGCGGTTCATTCGCTCGCGAAGCTTTTCTATCCGCTCGTTTATCGCGGCTAGCTCCTTCTCCTTTGACGAGGAAAGCGTGCCCTCGCCTTCGTATTGTTCTTTAATGCGCGTAAGGCGGTTTATCGTGTTTTGGATGTCGTTTTTGGTTTTCCCGCCGACGGACGTCGAAAATGCCGCCGCAGAGTAGCCGCCGATACTACCGCCAACCGAAGAAGCCGCAGAATATCCCATAAAAACACCGCCTTTCACATAATTTTACTTATAAGAAGTATAGCACACCGAGCGGGCAAAAGTCAAGCGCTCTTTTGTCGATTTTGTAAAGTTTATGATTTTTTGCGCAAAAAATTTTCCCCAAACGGTTGAAAAGTGTTTTTCGAT
>SFHN01000166.1 GCA_004555635.1 [Eubacterium] saphenum | reverse complement strand
AAAGCGCCTTTGCGCCTGCCTTTTTTGCTTCTTGCTTTGCGATATTAAAGAGTTTTTTCCCTATTCCATTGCCTCGGTATGCCAATGAAACTTGAATGATATCTAAAATCATACAGTCATTTTTAAGTTGCTTTTCCAGCCCGATAAAACCGACAACCTTATCATCGTCCAGAGCAATATACGATATGTATTCGTCGCTGCTAATGTCCCTTGCAACCTGTTGTTTCTTTTCAAGGCTCCAATCCTCAATATACGGCATATCCACAAGAACATATTCGCTTTTGTCCCTGCGATATACCCGTTTTACATCTTGCTTTCTTTCATATGAATCCAATGAATGCTCATTGAAATTCTTTTCGGACAACAATTCGATTCTAACCAATTTGTTTTCTCCTTAATGATTTCAAAAATGTCGGGCAATCCTAACGGAAAACCGGAAGGCTCTTTCTTTTCCGCGTAAAGCAGTTTCGGCGCGCCACCATTTTTCGACCGGCAGGGTCAGGGCAGCGCGCCGAGTTTTCTCCTGCGGGGAAAGCGGCGGCGCGATATATTCAGTTCGTTCGAAAAGTACATAGCGGCTTCTTTTGTCTGTGCAGGCTTATCAGCGTATTTTCATCTTTAGCTTAAGGCGCTTGCCGCACTTTCTCGCAAGCGTATCGCGAAGCTGCATCGGCGTGCCGCAAAGGAACTGCGTTTTGTCGCAGATAACGGTTTCGAGCGTGCTGCGGTTTTCGTCAACGGGGAAAATATAGAAGCTGTGCGCGCACTCAAACGCCTGAACCACGCGGTCATACGGAATGTCAAGTTCCTCCGTGCTGCCGCTTTCCTCGACGACGGAGCGGCGCGCGGTTGCGTTTCCGTTTTCGTCAACGTTCTGCTTCTGCGGCTTTGCGGGGGTTATTTTCAGCTTGATTGCGTCCTCGGCGAACTCGGCGTTAATCACCTTTCCGTAGGACTGTTCCATCTTATCCGCCTGCTTGTTGAAATACTGTATGCGCATATTATGCGGCAGCGTGGCGAGCACGAAGAAAAACACGCCGAATATCGCCGCAAGCAGCCATTCGCGGCACCACAGCGCCGCCAGCGCCAGCAGGAAAAACACCGCTGCGCCGTAGATGCAGGCAGTTTGCAGGGGCTTTACGCGAAGCGCGTAGAGAAAATCCGAGTAGGAGCGAATGCGCGCCATTGTGCATTCGGTTTCGCAGACGAGCCTTTCGTCCTCCTCGCGCGAGTCGCTGTTCATCTCGTGCAGCAGGTTTGCGAGCTTTGCCTCGGTGGACATCAGCAGCTCTTTTTTATTTGACTTGAACGACATTGTTTTCTCCTTTCAGAAATAGCTGCTATTAGTATACCATATTTTTGTGCAAAAAACAACCCTGCGCGCCGCAAAAGCTTTTGCGATAATCCCTCCGATGTTATAACGAACTTGGCATAATACCTAAAAACAGGGCGGCTTCGCTGCTGCCTTGCTGTAAAAATTGCCCATAATATATTACAAAACGGATACAGTTTTTCGCAAACACGCCAAAACGGTTGACATTTTTGCGGGTTTACGGTATATTTATTATATATGTGTAAAAATACTTCGGGCGGCTTTGCCCGCTTAACGACAAAATGAAAGGCAAGACCTAATATGCTGAAAGAAACTTCCCTTTGTATGGGCTGTATGAATGACAAGACCTACGACGGCCCCTGCAAGCTGTGCGGATACAGCGATGATATGCCCTGTATCCCCACCTATCTCGCGCCGAAAACCTTTTTGGCAGAAAGATATATCGTAGGAAAGCTGCTTAGCTATAACGGCGAGGGCGCAGTGTACATAGCTTTCGATACCGCAACCTCAAGCAAGGTCACCATAAAGGAATACATGCCTATATGTCCGAGTTTGCCGACCTTAACCGCTCGCTTATGAAATCGCGCAGTATGGCGCATATCCAGACGGTGCTTGACGTGTTCTTTGAGAACAACACCTGCTACACGGTGTTCGAGTTTATCAACGGAATCACGCTAAAAAGCTATCTCGCAAGCTCCGAGGGCGCGATGACTTGGGACAGGGTAAAGGAGCTTTTCCCGCCCATACTTACAACGCTCTCGCTTGTTCACGCGGGCGGGATAATCCACCGCGGCATTTCACCGCAGACGATTTTTGTTGACGACAAGGGCGAGCTTCGCCTTGCGGGGTTTGCGATTTCCGCCGCGCGCACGACAAACACCGAGATTGCCTGCGAGGTTTACTCGGGCTTTGCCGCGCCCGAGCAGTATACCAACGAAATAAACGGCACCTGGACGGACGTATACGGCATTGCGGCGGTGCTTTACCGCTGCCTTACCGGCGTAAACCCGCAGGAGGCGATTGCCCGCACGGCGGGAAGCCTGCCCGAGCCGATGATGATAAACCGCAGCGTTCCCTCAAACGTATCTAAGGTTATTATGATGGGAATGCGCCCCTCTCCCGAAACAAGAATACGCGACATCACGCAGTTTGTCGATATGCTGTTTGCGCAGCCGACCAACGACCGCGCCGCAGAGCGCCCCGTTTCCGCGAGGGAAGAAAAGCTGCTGCGCAAGCGCAAGAAGGAGCGCATAAAGTTTATCGCGTCGATGGTGCTGCTTGGAATTGTGCTAATAACTTTTGCGGTGGTACTGACTATGGCGATAAACGGCTCGCTCTCTCCAAAGCCAAACAGCAGCCTGCCCGACAGCAGCGAGCCTGCTCAAACCACGGCTTATACCCCTGCGGACACCTCCGTGCCCGAGCCGGAAAGCTCGCAGCCCGCAGACACGACGACCTCCGAGAATCTTAACATCTCTATGCCCGATTTTGAAAACCGTCAGTATGACGCCACCGTAACGCGCTACGAGGGCATTTTCACGTTTATCCCCACCTACGAGTATTCCGAGGAATACGACGCGGGCGCAATGTATGACCAGTCGATTGAAGCCGGTACGATGGTTGCGGAGGGAACGCAGATTGAGGTCAAGGTAAGCAAGGGCAAGAGCATTGTTCCCCTGCCCGATTACAGCGGTATGCTTATCTCGGACTATTTGAACGAGCTTAACAAGCTGAACATAAAGTACGCGGTAGATACGCTTAGGACGAACGAAGTACCCTCCGGAGAGGTTGCGCGGTGCAGCAAGGAGATAGGCGACCTTGTAAACGTCCGCGACGGCGAGGTAATCACGGTGCTTGTCGCAAGCAACTACGAGGAGGACCCCACCCTGCCCGAAACCGAACCCGCAGAAACCACTGAATCCACCGAACCCACGGAAACCTCGGATCCCGAGGAGTCGGGAATACCCGTTGAGGGCGCACCCGAGGAGGAATAACGCAAATGGAGCTTAGCGAAATCAGAAAACAGATTGACGAGATAGACGATAAGCTGCTGAAGCTGTTCATAGAGCGTATGCAGCTTGCGAGCGATGTCGCACGGTACAAGGCGGAGAACAATATGGTTGTTTTCCAGAGCGACCGCGAAAAGCAGATTATCGACAGCGTGCGTGAAAAGGCGCCCGAGGGCTTTCGAAGAAGCGCGGCGTTCCTGTTTATGAACATCATGGACATCTCGAAGTGCCGCCAGATAAACGAAATCACCCCCGACGACGTTATCCCGCACACCACGCAGATAAAGCCGCGCCCTTCCGTTGCGGTTCAGGGAATATCGGGAGCATACGGCCACGCAGCTTACAACAAGCTGTTCGACAGCGGCTCAGTGAGCTTTTTTGCGAGCTTCGCAGAGGTGTTTGAGGCGGTGGAAAGCGGCGACGTTGATTACGGCGTGCTTCCGATAGAAAACAGCACGGCGGGCGAGGTTACGCTGAATATGGACCTGCTCGAAAAGCACAATGTCTACATCAACCGCACGACGACCGTTGAGTGCGCGCACGTTCTTGCGGCAAAGCACGGCGTACGCGAGGAGGACGTAAAAATCCTTTTCGGTCACGAACAGGCAATCCGCCAGTGCGAAAGCTACATCGAGAGCCGCCGCGGGCTTACGGTTATACCGTATCACAACAACGCGTCGGCGGCGCAGATGGTTTCCGAGAACCCGAGCTGCGAGCTTGGCTGCATTTGCTCGGAGGAATGCGCGGAGCTTCACGGGCTGAATGTTGTCCGCAAGGGGCTTGCCTCCGACCCGAACAATTTCACGCGGTTCATCTGCATATCGAAAAACCTCGAGGTGTACGACGGCGCGGACACCGTTGCGGTGTCGCTGTCAATTCCGAATATCTCCGGCGCGCTTTACCGCCTGCTTACAAAGTTCGCGGTAAACGGGCTTAGTATGTCAAAGATACAGTCGAAGCCGCTGCCCGTCGAGGCGAAGCTTAGGCTTCCCAACGAGCATATGTTCTACATCGAGTTTTCGGGGAACATTGACCGCCCGCGTATCAGGCGGCTGCTGAAGAACTTTGAAACCGAGCTTAACTATTTCAAGCTCCACGGCAATTTCTGACGGGAAAGGGAAAGCGCTTTGGTATCTGCAATCATTCTTGCGGCAGGGTCGTCCTCCCGTATGAACGGAATAAACAAGCAGCTTTCGGCGGTGGGGGATATCCCCGTTGTCGCTATGAGTATGCAAAGGTTTGAGCACTGTGAGCGGGTTGGGGAGATTATCCTAGCCGCGCCCGAGGCGGAATGCGCCCGCTACCGCAGCCTTGCCGAAAAATACGGCATAACAAAGCTGAAGGCGGTTGTTTCGGGCGGAGAAACGCGTTTCCTCTCGGTTAAAAGCGCGCTGCGGTATGTTTCGGACGGCGCGGAATATCTCGCGATACACGACGGCGCGCGCCCGCTTATTGAAACGCGGGAAATCGGCCGCGTTATCGCAGACGCGGAAAGGTACGGCGCGGCAATTGCGGGAATACGAGCGGTTGACACGGTGAAAAGCGTCGGTGCTGACGGGTTTGTTGAGAGCACTCCGCCGCGTGCTTCGCTTTTTTATGCGCAGACGCCGCAGGTGTTTTCGCGCAGGCTGTACCTTGAGTGCATAGAGCGGCTCGGAAGCCTTGCGGAAAGCGCGACAGATGACAGTATGCTGCTCGAGCAATGCGGAAAGCGCGTTTTTGTCACCGAGATAAGCTGCTGCAATATGAAGATAACCCGCCCCGACGACCTCGCGGCGGCGAACGCGATAATAAGCGCGAGAAAGGCGGGCGGCGTATGCGAATAGGTCAGGGATATGACGTTCACAGGCTTGTTGACGGGCGGCGGCTGGTGCTGTGCGGGGTGGAAATCCCGTGCGACAAAGGGCTGCTGGGACACTCCGACGCGGACGTTGCGGTTCACGCGCTGATGGACGCGATGCTTGGCAGTTTGGCTCTCGGGGACATCGGAAAGCTGTTTCCCGACAGCGACCCCGCATACGAGGGCGCGGATAGTATGAAGCTGCTCGCGGAGGTTATCCGCCTGATGTCGGCGCAGGGCTATGCGCTCGGCAACTTGGATATCACGATTGTTGCGGAGCGGCCGAAGCTGTCACCTTATATTTACGATATGCGCGAAAGCCTTGCGGGGGCGTTTGGCTGCGATATCGGGCAGGTTTCCGTTAAAGCGACCACCGAGGAGGGGCTTGGGCTTGCGGGACAGGGCATAGGTGCAAAGGCTGTTGTGCTGCTGGAAAAGCTATTATGAATAGGACGAGCCGAGGGTAAATACGCCCTCGGTTTGAGACCGTCGAAAAAGTCCCGTTGGGACTTTTCCGCCGAAACATCCGCACTGCCCGCACTCACTGCCGGCAAAGCCGTCAGTTCGCACAGTTGTGCGGA
>SFHN01000165.1 GCA_004555635.1 [Eubacterium] saphenum | reverse complement strand
CGGCGACGCGGGCTGCAGGGCTCTCTTGTGCCAGCCCTATTGCGTGATGGAGATAAAAATAGCGGCGGCAATGCCCGTGTGGATGACCAAAATCCTTTCGGAGCTTCACATCTACAAAGGCTCCTTTTCAAAATACGGCAGCATATTCTGTGAGATGATAAAATCCACTAACGACGGAGGTACAATCGGATGTTCTCTAGCATAATCGACCTTTCCGCAGGACTGACAACAAAGGCGGCGCTTATCTGTACGGTTTCTTCTCTGGTGCTTGGACTTGCGGCGGCACTTCTTTACAGGCTCAACAACTCGCGCGCGAGCAAAAACCTTATGGTTTCGCTTGTTGTACTTCCCGCATTGGTGCAGGCGGTGATAATGCTTGTAAACGGCTCTATCGGCGCGGGAATTGCCGTAATGGGCGCGTTTAACCTTGTGCGCTTCCGCTCAACGCCCGGAAATTCACGCGACATCTGCTACATATTCTACGCAATGGGCATTGGTCTTGCGACGGGTATGGGATATATCGGCTTCGCGGCGCTGCTGACGGTAATTGTCGGGCTTGTTCTCGCGGCACTTTCGTATATCCCTTTCTTTTCGGTTAAGAATACTGTGAGAGAGCTTCGCATAGTTATCCCCGAGGATTTGGACTACACCGACTGCTTCAAGGATATTTTCGAGGAATACCTCACCTCCGTAAAGCTTCTCCACGCAAAAACCACAGCTATGGGTACGCTCTACGACCTGCGCTATGAGGTTGTGCTAAAAAAACCTGATAAGGAGAAGGAACTGCTCGACAAAATCCGTGTGAGAAACGGCAACCTTACCGTTGCCTGCGGTATCCCCGCGATTGCAAAAGACGAGCTTTAATTTCTACGGCATACACGGTAAACGAAGGAGCAATACAATGAGATTTACCATGAAAACGCTTGCGGCGTTCTGCACGCTTGCACTTGCTATGAACACGGGCTGCGCCGACGACGCAGGCTCCCTACCCTCTGACCCCGCGCAAAATCCGATTATGGAGAGCAATACTCCCGAGCCAACCGCAAACATTGTCCCCGACAACAAGGACGAGAGCGACTGCGGCGCGGCTGCTGCGGCAACCTGCTCGGTTAGCTTCTCGGGCGAAACAGCGTCCGTATCGGGCAGCGGCGCTGCGGCTGCCGGAAACATCGTTACGATAACAAGCGCAGGCGTTTACAGGCTTACGGGCAGCGGCACCGGAAAAGTCATAGTTGACGCGGGAAAGGACGACGAGGTAACGCTTGTGCTTGACAATTTTAACCTTACCTCTCCCGAGGGCAGCACGATTCTTTGCACCAAAGCCGCAAAGCTCATTGTAAACATTCCCGAGGGAAAAACCGCGTCGCTTTGCGACAGCGTAAGCTATACCTTTGAAGCCGACTCCGACGAGCCTGACGCGGCGCTTTTCAGCAAATGCAACACCGTAATCAACGGCGGCGGCGCGCTAAGTGTAAGCGGTCTTTATAAGGGCGGCATAAAATGCAAGGACGGGCTTAAAATCTGCCTTTCGGGTTCGCTCAGCGTAAATTCTGCGGACGACGGAATAAAGGGCAGGGACTATCTTATCATCACCGGCGGCACAATTGACGTGACGAGCGGCGCTGACGGTCTTGTATCAACCAACACCGAGGACAGCGGAATGGGCTATGTCAATATCTGCGGCGGCGATATTACAATCTGCTCGGAAACAGACGGCATACAGGCGGCAACAGAGCTTATCATCGACGCAGGCGATATAAACGTGCTTTCGGGCGGCGGAAGTGCGTCCGTTGAGTTCAAGGAAGAAAGCCTTGACCGCCCCGGCGGTTTCGGATTTTTCGGCACGGCGACCGACAATTCTACCGATGACACCGCAGAAAGCCAAAAGGCTCTTAAAGGCGTCAGCGCTGTTAAGATAAACGGCGGCACATTTTTGCTTGACTGCGCGGACGACGCAGTTCACAGCAACGGCAGCGTGACGATTTCCGATGGCGTTCTTACGATATCTGCGGGCGACGATGGCGTTCACGCCGATGAACAGCTCTTTGTAAGCGGCGGAACGATTGACATTACAAAGTGCTGCGAGGGGCTTGAGGGCAAGCAGATTGAACTAAGCGGCGGTAGCATAAATATCGTTTCGTTTAACGACGGAATAAATGCGACCTCGGGAAGCGGCTCGATGCTTGGCGCCGAAGCGGCAGATGGCGTTTACATCAGCATTTCGGGCGGCGATATTATCGTAAATGCGAGCGGCGATGGACTTGACTCAAACGGCACGGTTGCGATGAGCGGCGGATATGTTACGGTATACGGTTCGACAAGCAACAACAACGGCGCGCTCGACTATGAAAGCAGCTTTGCTGTAAGCGGCGGAACGCTTATTGCGCTCGGTTCTTCGGGAATGGCGCAGGTTCCCAGCACATTGTCGCAGCCCTGCCTTTCCGTAAGCGCGCAGGTTGCTGCGGGCGCCGTGCTTGAGGTTCGCGACGAGAGCGGTGCAGTGGTGATTTCGACAACCACTCCGAAGGCGTGCGGCTCGCTGATTTTCTCGTCCGATAAATTCATCGCGGAGAAGGAATATTCCGTGTTCTCCGATGGAGTTCTGATTGAAACGATTACCGCGAAAGACGGAGTAGCCGGCAGCGGCGGAAGCGGCTTTGGCGGCTTTGGCGGCGGAGGGCGCGGCAACAACCGCCCCGCAGGGAACAAGCCTCAGCAGCCCGGTAAGGGAGAGCTTCCTAACGGGGAAAAACCCACTTCGCCCGACGGCGTGACCGATTTCGGGGGCAGGGGCGACCGCGTGCAGTTCGATGTTACAAGCGATAAGACCTGAAAGCGCACCTGAATTTAGCGTAAAAATACGACAACCCGAGAAGCTTTCTTCTCGGGTTTTTCATTGGGAAAGGTTGCACGATTAACATAAAACCGCCGCAGGCTCAAAGGCTCGCGGCGGTGTTTTTTACTTTTTCAAAAAGCGCTGTTCTTTTCGCGGAGAAACGCTATAAACTGCTCCTGCGGGACAGGCTTTGAATACAGGAAGCCCTGAAGATAATTGCAGCCCATTTCGGTAAGCAGCTTTTCCATAGCCTCGTTTTCAACTCCCTCAACGACAATCTCCTTGTCAAGCGCTTTCAGCATATTCACCGTGTGGTAAAGCACCGTAAGCGCTTCGGCATCCTCTATCGCGGGCCAAAGAATGCTCTTGTCTATCTTAACGATTTTCAGCGGCAGGCTGATAAGGTGGTTAGCCGTCGAAAAGCCCGTGCCGTAGTCGTCCATCGAGAAGCTGGACCCGATTCCGATAAGCGCGTCCATATTCCTTTGCAGCGCGTTTTCGTTGGCGCTGTGAGCGGTTTCGGTTATCTCGAAGTTGATTTTCCCCGGCGACACCTTGTACTCCGCCATTATCGCGGAAAGCCGCTGCGCGATGTTTTCCTGCATACATTGAACCGCCGAGAGGTTAACCTCGATATACTCAATTCTGAGGTCGTCCTTTTCTGTTTCCTTAAGGAAGCGGCACACCTTTCTGAAAACAATCTCGCCAATCTCGATAATCATTCCATTTTTCTCTGCCATCGGAATGAACTCGTCGGGGCTGATAATGCCAAGCTCCTTGTCATATAGGCGAACAAGCGCCTCTGCCGTGCAAAACCGCCCTTTTTCGATATCATAAATCGGCTGGTAGTATACGTCGAAGCCCTTGTACAGAATTGCGCGCTTCATTATGTTGATGATTTTGCTCTGGCGGCGCTTTTGCTTTAGCGAATCCTCGTTTATCTCCAGCACGGTTTTGTCGCGGCTGTCAGAGAGCGTTTTGAACGCCGATTCAAGCGCGTCGTTGATGTCCGCGGGTCTAAGCTGAAACTCGGGATAATGCAGCACGCAGATAAACGGCGACAGCAGAACCTCAATATTGTTCTTGCTGTAAGGCTTTGCAA
>SFHN01000164.1 GCA_004555635.1 [Eubacterium] saphenum | reverse complement strand
GAAATGGCGTTCAAAACCGCAGCTTCGATGGCGTTTAAGGATTGTATGAAGGAGGCTAACCCCTATCTTCTTGAGCCGATTCAGAGCCTGAAAATCATTATCCCCGACGATAAGCGGGGCGATGTTATGAGCCTTATTTCAAAGCGCCGCGGCTCCGTTCTCGGAATGAATTCTGTTGAAGCGGGAATGACCGAGATTATTGCAGAAGCTCCCGAAGCTGAGATGGGCGACTTCTCGCTTGTACTCAGGCAGATTTCTCAGGGTCTTGGCGACTTTACAGCGGAATTTGCGCGCTACGAAATGCTTCCCGCAGGAACAGAGGTTAAGTCCTAAGCTGTAATCAAATAAACACCAAAGCCGCTTTTGGGTGCAATACTCAAAGGCGGCTTTTCTCTTATTTCGTTTCCTTTTCCTTTATGAATAATTCCCTTTTTTGTAGGGAAAATATGTATGAACAAGCATACAGAAGTATGTAAGGAAAGGGGAATTTCTATGAATTATCTTGACATTGAAAGGGTTATCGGCAGGGAGATTATCGACTCGCGCGGTAATCCGACAGTAGAAGCGGAAGTGTGGCTTGCTGATGGTACGGTCGGCAGAGGTGCTGCGCCTAGCGGCGCTTCTACGGGAGAATTTGAGGCGCTTGAGCTTCGCGACGGAAACAAGGCGCGTTATGGCGGAAAGGGCGTTACGCGCGCTGTCGGCTGTATCAACACGCTGATTAACAGCGCGATTGTCGGGATGGACGCTTCCGACATATACAAGGTAGACAAGGCGATGATTCGCACCGACGGAACAAAGGACAAAAGCACACTCGGCGCAAACGCAATTCTTGCGGTTTCCATTGCCTGCGCAAGAGCAGCTTCAACCGCTCTTGACATTCCGCTGTACAGGTTTCTCGGGGGACTTTCAGGCTCTACCCTGCCCGTTCCGATGATGAATATACTGAACGGCGGCGCACACGCCGCAAATACGGTTGACACGCAGGAGTTTATGATTATGCCGGTTGGCGCACCGACATTCCGCGAGGGGTTAAGACACTGCACCGAGGTATTCCACGCGCTTGCTGATATTCTGAAGAAGAAGGGACTTGCAACTTCTGTCGGTGACGAGGGCGGCTTTGCGCCTAATCTTTCAAGCGACGAGGAAGCAATCGAAACCATTCTTGAAGCAATCAGGGCTGCGGGCTACAAGGAGGGGCAGGACTTTATGCTTGCGATTGACGCTGCCGCTTCGGAATGGAAATGCAGCAAGGGGAAGGGACACTACAAGCAGCCGAAATCCGGCAGCGAATTTACGTCGGACGAGCTTATAGCGCATTGGAAGAAGCTCGTAGAGAAATACCCCATCATCTCAATCGAGGACGGACTTGACGAGGAGGACTGGGACGGCTGGCGGCATATGACGGAGGAGCTTGGAAAGCGCGTTCAGCTTGTCGGCGATGACTTATTTGTAACAAACACCGACCGCCTGTCAAAGGGAATTTCGCTCGGCTGCGGAAACTCCATTCTCATTAAGCTTAATCAGATTGGCACGGTTTCCGAAACAATCGAAGCGATAAAAATGGCGCACAAGGCAGGCTACACCGCAATCTCGTCGCACCGCTCGGGCGAAACCGAGGACACGACAATTGCCGACCTTGCTGTCGCACTTAACACCTGTCAAATCAAGACAGGCGCTCCCAGCAGAAGCGAGCGCGTAGCGAAATACAACAGGCTGCTGCGAATTGAGGAGCAGCTCGGCGCTTCGGCTTATTATCCGAAGAAAAACGCGTTTAATGTTATCCGCTGAAATACTAGCCACATACGAGAAAAAGCTGAGAGGTTATCTCAGCTTTTTCGGCGGTATATTTGCTTCACTGTTTCTTTTCTGCCTCAATTTCTCGTCGGGCTTCATCGGTTAATCTGACGGCATCTTCCTCTGTCGGATAATAACCGTTTGCTTCAAAAAATTTCTTACCGGCTTGTTCGCAGACTTCTCTGATGGTTCTTCCCGAGGGCTGATTATTTTTTCCATACAAAACCTCAATATCATTTGAAAAGCCGCCATTGCCTGTCAGACAAAAGCGGCTCGTTCTTTAGTTGTAGCTGCTTGTCATTGCGTCAAGAAGCTTCGGGAAGAAAAGCGAATAGTTCCTGCGGTCAATCATACCGAAGCTCTCTTCGCCGACCTTAATGCCTGCGTTGTCCCACAGGAAGCAGGAAATTCCAAGACCCGCCGCCTTTTCGGTGTAAGCCTTTGCCCACGCAATACGGTCGTCAAGGTTGTCCTTGTTTGTCGCACCGAACTCTCCGATTACAACGCCGTATCCGTTAGCTATAAACTTGTCGTTAAGCTGGTCCATAAAGTTAAACTCTTTTTCGCGCTTTTCATTCCAGTTGGAGTAGCCGTTCTTGTTCATTGCGAAGTCATACGGCGTGTATGCGTGAATAGAAACGATAAGCCTGCCTGTCCCTGCGGGGTCGGTCGGCATTGTGAACGCGCTGTTAAGAGCGTTGCCCGCGGAAGCAGCGTTGCTCGGAACCATAAGGTAGCGCGTTGCGTTCACTCCGCCCGTTGCTCTTACGGTATCAACAAACACCTGATTGAGCTTTACAATACACTGTATTGAAGCAACGCCCTCGGCGTCGTTATCCGCAAACCACCATTCCTTGTTTGTGCCGGTAAGACGCGGCTCGTTCATACTCTCAAATACAAGGCGCTCGTCATAATCCTTGAAATTCTCGGCAATCTGCTTCCAGAGAGTTGCAATAAACTTCTCGGAGTTATCCAGCTTTTCCTCGGACGGGTAGTAATAGTCGCAGTCGTGGTGCGAATTAAGGATAACGTAAAGCCCGCTGTCAAGCGCATAGTTTACTACCTCGGTAACGCGCGCCATCCACTCGGGGTCTATGTTGTAGTTCTCGTCAGTGTGCTTTCCCCACGAAACGGGAATACGAACGGATGTGAACCCTGCCTCTGCTACATAGTCAAGCAGCTCGGGAGTAATCGTAGGCTGTCCCCAAGAGGTTTCGGAGGACAGACCCGAGCCTGCTGTCGCGTCAAGCGTGTTTCCGATATTCCAGCCAAGCTTTAGGGATTTCACGAAATCAATCGCGTTATCCGCAACCTCAACAGGCTCTCTTACAGGGGTTTCGGGAGCAGTCTGCTCGGTAACAGGCGGAACGCTGTCGGATTCGGGCGCGGCGGAGCTTTCGCCGTTCTTTGAACAGCCCGTAAGTATTCCCGCAAAAAGCGTAATCGAGCAAATTATAGCAAGTGTCTTTTTCATTTTCTTCTCCTGTCTTATGTGTTAATTTTTCCTGCGTTTTCAAATGTTGACGTCCTGATATTCGGTTTCGTAAATCGTGAAATCATAAACCTTGATTTCATCGGAGAACACCGCTGCCCTGCCGTTTTCAAGGCTTATGCAGGGACACCATCCTTTGTATTTTACTCCGTCAGCGGTGATTTCGATAGAAGCGTCCTGCATAATGTCGCTTACATTGCACTTCAGCAAAAACGGAGCGCCGAAATCGCTGCTGTAAAGCACATCGCCATTCACAAAACTGATACCTTCACCATCTTCAACAAAACGGCTTTCGTAAACCTCAACCGTCATATCGGGTTTTGCGGGAATAACGAGATACAGCTCGCAGCCGCCTGTTCTTACAACATTCTCAAGCGGAATGTCGCAAACCTCGGGGAAAGATATGCTGTAATCGCTGCTCAGGAACATCTCGCGGCAGGCAGCTTCGTCAGCCTCAGGCTCAACAAATCCGATATACGCAATGCCCGCAATGCAGCCGTTTTCAGCGATAGTTTTGCGGTCGGAAGATAGCGCGGGATTCCATACATCGCTAGGCTCGGGGTCGCTGTCGGGTTCTGACGTTGTGTCAGAAGGTGCGGTTGTCACAGATTCGCTTGTATCGGCAGGCTGAGAGGAAGTCTGCTCTGGC
>SFHN01000163.1 GCA_004555635.1 [Eubacterium] saphenum | reverse complement strand
GGTAATGGTAATGGTAGTGTTGTTAGCAGAACCCTTAAGCATACCGTAACCGTTGGTGTCGCAGGTAGTCAGGAACGAATCGATGTTGTTCTTGATGGACGCTGCGGTGGAGTTTGCGGATGTTACTCTGGAAGATGTAACATAACCGAGCATGGTGGGAACGAGAATCGCTGCAAGAACGCCGATGATAGCGATAACAACGATTAACTCAACGAGGGTAAAACCCTTCTTGGCCTTGAGAGCCTGAAGCTTCTTTATCATTGTAAAGACCTCCTAAAAAAGATTTTTTATGTATACCCCCAACGGGGATATATCCATGTAAAAGAACTGCGGGGAGTTTTCCCCTTGTTTGTATTATCATTATACAACAACATGATAAAAAATGCAAGCGACTTTTCAAAGTTTTTGTGCCAAAAACACATTTTCGTACAAATCTTTGTTTTTGGGTATCTGCATTTGTTGATTTTCAACAATTTTACGTGTAATTTACACAGTCGCCAATAAAGCTGCTGAAGCAAAAACTTATCCGAGCGCAAGCGCGGGGGCAGTGCCGATAATATAGCCCTCGCTGTTTACTCCTGCGGTTTTGTTGTTCCACGAATACTGACACGCAGTGAAATCGGAAATTGTCGGCAAAGCCGCGGAGTTCATTGTGGTTGTTTCGGTGCTGAATATGACTGCCCTGCAATCTCCGCCGACAACATATGCCCAAACGAAAGCGTTCGTCACCTCAGGCAGCTTGCTTGCAAGCTCTATGCACAGTATGCTTTCGCCAACGCCGACGCCCGACTTGCTGTCGCCCGCTTTTCCCGAACCCGAGCCGCTCCACGACATCATTCCGTTGGCGGAGTTAAACGCCGAAGAGTCGGAGTTTGTAAGGCTCCATACGCCCGAAGAATTCACGGTGAACAAAAGCTCTGCCGGCATACCAAGCTTCATTCCGCAGCGCTGCGCGTCAATCTCGGTCATAAACGCGTCTATCGTCTGCTCAATTGAAGCGGCGGTGGAGTTCGCCGACTGAACACGGGAGTTAAGCACCCAGCCGAGCATAGTCGGAATGAGTATTGCCGCAAGGATACCGATGATAGCTATAACCACAATAAGCTCTACCAGCGTAAAGCCCTTTTTGGAGAAACATCTTTTCTTCATAAATTACCACCATTTCATCGGCGCGACTGCCGAAATAATCCCAAAAACCAAACCGGTTTATCAGAAGCCGCCCATATCGAGGTAGCGCTTGTACTCGTTGGGGTCCTGGCAGCGCGTTCTTGCTGTCGCGTCGGTGATTTTGCCCATACGAACGAGGCGCGCAAGGTCCTGGTCGAGCGTGAACATTCCGTTTTTCTTTCCCGTTGCGATTGCGGTCGGAACCTGGAATATCTTGCCCTCACGAATCATTGAGCGGATTGCGTCTGTTGCCGCAAGGATTTCGAGTGCGGCGCAGCGTCCCTTGCCATCGGCGGTGGGAACTAGCGTCTGCGAGATGATGCCGACAATGGAGTTTGCGAGCTGCGAGCGAATCTGACCCTGCGAGTGCGGGGGATAAACGTCGATGATACGGTCGATTGTTTCGGCAGCACCCGTCGTATGCAGTGTGGAGAAGACAAGGTGACCTGTTTCCGCCGCGGTTACCGCTGCGTTGATTGTTTCAAAGTCACGCATTTCTCCGACGAGGATAACGTCGGGGTCCTCACGGAGAGCCGCACGGAGCGAGCCTGCGAAGGAATCAACATCGGCGCCGATTTCTCTTTGGTTTACCATAGACTGCTTGTGAGTGTGAAGATACTCGATAGGGTCCTCGACCGTTATGATGTGGCAGTTTTTCTGACGATTGATGTGGTCAATCATCGCCGCAAGCGTCGTGGATTTACCGGAACCCGTAGGTCCTGTTACGAGAACAAGTCCGCGCGGTGCAAGCGCAAACTCGCCTAGCGTTGCAGGCAGCGAGAGATCTGCGAGGGTGGGGATATCGTTTCTGAGCAGACGGATTGCAACGGCGTGGTAGCCGCGCTGTCTGTATACGTTAACTCTGTGACGATAGCCCGATGTGGAAACGTAGGAAAAGTCCGTATCTAAGCCCTTCGAAATCTGCGACTTGTGCTTTATCGAGGTAATCTGGTTGATGATGTTTACGATAATCGGCTCGGTGCAGTCGGGGTAGCCACCGAGCTTTCTGATTGAGCCGTGCAGGCGGACAACGGGTGGCAGACCCGCCGTAAAGTGAAGGTCCGAGCAGCCAAGCTCTCTCGCCTCCTCAAGTATGCGGTTGATATCCATTATATTGGCATTAACTTCCACGGTTATAACTCTCCTTTTTTATAATTTGCGCCCCGCGCAGGTTATACGGTATAGGTTGCCTTTACAAGTTCGTCCATCGTTGTGCGTCCCGCGAGAACCATCTGCGTTACGTTGTCGCGAAGCAGAAGCGTTCCGTTCTTTGTAGCAAGAGCGCCTATTTCCTCTGCGGTTGCGCCTGCGGAAATAAGCTCCTTGATGGCGTTATTGGTTACGATAATCTCGTGAATTGCGGTTCGTCCGGAGTAGCCCGAGCCGTGGCACGCCTTGCAGCCGCCCTGATGCGCCCTGCAAATCTTCACGGGAGATGTCTTTCCGACAAGCTTCAGGTCGGCGGGGTCTCTCAGCTCGTATTCCTCCTTGCAGTTGTTGCAAAGAAGCTTTACAAGTCGCTGAGCGATAATTCCAACGAGCGAGGACGCAACCATATAAGGCGCAACGCCCATATCCACCAGACGGACGATAGTCGAAGCGGCGTCGTTCGTATGGAGTGTAGAAAGCACGAAGTGGCCCGTGATTGCGGCACGGATAGCGATATCGGCGGTCTCACCGTCACGAATCTCACCGACCATTATGATATCGGGGTCCTGACGAAGGATTGAACGAAGCGCCGCCGCGAAGGTCATACCCGCCTTTGCGTTAATCTGACACTGGTTTACGCCGTCTATTTTCTTCTCGACAGGGTCCTCAACCGTAACGATGTTTACGTTAGGCTGTGAAAGCTCGCCGAGCGTCGCGTAAAGCGTCGTGGATTTACCGGAACCAGTAGGACCCGTTACAAGCATAACTCCGTTCGGGCAGCGAATAATCTGCTTGAACATCTCGTAGTTGTAGTCGGTCATACCGAGGTCGGTAATCTTTCTTGTCTTTTCGTCTGCTGTTGAAAGCAGTCGGATAACGCACTTTTCGCCGTATACACAGGGAATCGTAGATACACGGACATCGAGGTTTACGCCGTCGATTACCGTACCGAAACGTCCGTCAAGCGGGATACGGCGCTCTGCGATGTTCATACCGCCGAGAATCTTGATACGCGTGATAATCGAGTTGTGGAACGAAATCGGAACCTTCATCTCCTGCTCGACAAGTTCGCCGTCGATACGGAAGCGTATCCTCGTTCTTGTCTTGAACGGCTCGATGTGAATATCCGACGCGTTTACTCTGAACGCGGTTTCAACCATCATATTTACAAGCTTAACGATAGGCGCGGAGTCAACACGCTCGGAGCTTTCCGCCGCCGCTGCGTCCTGCTTTGACTCCTGCTGCTCGCTGGCAAGCTCGCTCACCGCGGAGTCAACCGCCTGAGAGGAGTAGTATCTGCCGATTGCCTCGTTGATTGCCGTTTTCGTGGAAATCTGCGGGACAATCTCCATTCCCGTCTTTACCTTGAGGTCTTCAAATATGTAAAAGTTTATCGGGTCGTTTGTTGCGACGAGAAGTCTGTTGTGATTTATCGCAAAAGCAAAAACGCACTTTTCTCTTGCGACGGTTTCGTCAATCTTGCAGACTGCCTCTGTGCTTATCGGAGTGTTTGAAAGGTCAACGTAGGGAACTTTTAGTCTGATAGAGAGCGCCTGTGCGAGCTGAGCCTCGGACACGAGATTCATCTCAAGCATAATGTCGCCGAGCATTTTTCCGTCGCTTGCTTTCTGCTT
>SFHN01000162.1 GCA_004555635.1 [Eubacterium] saphenum | reverse complement strand
CAAGCCCGTTATCACCGAAACCGAGAACACCTTCGAGCTTGCTTCGGGCAAGACTAAGGTAGTTATCCCCAAGCAGGGCGCGTGGGACATCAAATACTACCACGGCGACAAGTTGCTTACAAAGCAGGGCTGGCGCACTACCTCCTACATAACCGAGGAGCAGTGGAAAACCGACGAGCGTATGGCTGTCGATACGATGAAGCCGTTCTTCTCCCACGACGAAACCGCTGACAGCGGCATTATCCGCGAGATGATGAACATAAGCGTCGGCGAGAACATCTACGGCTTCGGCGAGAAATTCTCTACGTTCGTTAAGAACGGTCAGACCGTCGAAACCTGGAACAACGACGGCGGCACCTCCTCCGAGCAGAGTTACAAGTCTATCCCGTTCTATGTATCCTCCCGCGGCTACGGTCTGTTCGTAAACCACCCCGAAAAGGTGACCTTCGAGGTTGCGAGCGAAACCGTTTCTAAGGTTGCATTCGCGGTTCAGGGCGAGTATATGGAGTATTTCGTAATCGGCGGCGAGAAGATTTCCGACGTTGTTTCCGTTTACACCACCCTTACCGGCAAGCCCGCGCTCACTCCCGCATACACGTTCGGTCTGTGGCTCACGACCTCCTTTACGACCAACTACGACGAAAAAACCGTAACAAGCTTTATCGATGGTATGGCAGAGCGCGATATCCCGCTGGAGGTATTCCACTTCGACTGCTTCTGGATGAAGGAGTTCAACTGGTGCGACCTCACCTGGGACGAGAGAATGTTCCCCGACCCCAAGGCTATGCTTACCCGCCTGAAGGCAAAGGGGCTTGAAATCTGCGTTTGGATTAACTCCTACATAGCTCAGCGCTCGTCAATGTTCGATGAGGGCGTAAAGGGCGGCTACTTTATCAAGACAACCGACGGCAGCGTTTGGCAGGGCGATATGTGGCAGCCGGGTATGGCTATCGTTGACTTTACAAACCCCGCAGCCCGCGAGTGGTACAAGGGCAAGCTGCGCGCGCTGTGCGATATGGGCGTAAACGCGTTCAAGACCGACTTCGGCGAGAGAATCCCCACGAAGGACGTTGTATACTACGACGGCAGCGACCCCTACAAGATGCACAACTACTACACCTACCTCTACAACAAGACCGTTTTCGAGGTTCTCGAGGAATACTATGGTAAGGACAAGGCTTGCCTGTTTGCGCGCTCTGCGACAGTCGGCGGGCAGAAGTTCCCCGTTCACTGGGGCGGCGACTGCTTCAGCAACTACGAGTCGATGTGGGAAACGCTTCGCGGCGGACTTTCGCTGTGTATGAGCGGCTTCGGCTACTTCAGCCACGATATAAGCGGCTTTGAGGCGCAGGGCACTCCCGACCTCTACAAGCGCTGGTGCGCTTTCGGACTTATGTCCTCCCACTCAAGACTGCACGGAAACAGCTCCTACCGCGTTCCGTGGAACTTCGACGAGGAGAGCTGCGACGTTCTCCGCCACTGGACAAAGCTCAAGGGCAGACTTATGCCCTACCTCTGGGCGCAGGCGCAGAAGACCCACGCAACCGGTATCCCGATGATGCGCGCTATGGTTATGGAGTACGGCGATGACCCCGCAACTCTCGCGCTTGACAGGCAGTACCTGTTCGGTGACAACCTGCTGGTTGCACCCGTGTTCAACGAGGAGGGCATCGCGCAGTATTATGTTCCCGCAGGAAACTGGACCGATATCCAGACTGGCGAGGTTTTCGAGGGCGGAAAGTGGTACACCACAAAGCACGACTACTTCGGAATGCCCGTTCTCGCAAAGCCGAATTCCATCATCGTTTACGGCGACTTCAAGCGCAATTTCACCTACGACTACGCTGAAAACGCCGAGGCTGTTATCTACGGCCTTGAGGACGGCGCAACTGCCGAGGCAAAGGTTTATGACGCAGAAAGCAACCTCGTTCTGACAATTACCGCAGTAAGAAACGGCGAAGAAATCAGCGTAACGACCACCGGAAACGCGGCTACCCTTAAGGTAACCAGCGCGCAGGGTCTTACCGTTAAGATGTAATCTTTCCCAAACAGAAAAACACCCGCGGCAAGCGCCGCGGGTGTTACAATTTGTCGAAAATATTATCTCAGGCTGTCGAGAAGCCCGCAGATGCACAGTCTGACACCCGCGGCAAACGCCGCGGGTGTAATTATATGTACAACAATCAGCGAATGAAATTTGTGCGGATAATCGGCTCGGGCTGCGGGAACTCAATGCCCCCAGTCCTGCCCGCTTCGATGCATTTCAGCAGCCACTCCATATTCCGCGCAAGCGTGCGCATTGTCTGCATTCCCTCCGCGTCCTGCCTTACGTCGTCGGGGGTGCTGCCGTGAACCTGATTCCAGTACTGCGAGGAAACAACGGGCATACTGTTTATCGTGAAGTACTTGTTTATCTCGTCAAACGCAGCGCTCGCGCCGCCCCTGCGGCAGCTTACAACCGCGGCGGCAGGCTTTCCGCGAAGATATTTTCCGCCGGAATAAAACGCCCTGTCCATAAACGAGGAGAGCATTCCGCTTGCGGCTGCGTAATGCACGGGCGAGCCGAAAATGAATCCGTCCGCCGTCTGCGATGCCTGCACAAATGCGTTCACGCGGTCGCTGTCGTCAAAGCACTTGCCGTTTTTAACGCAGCTGCCGCAGCCTAGGCATCCCCTTACGGGCGCGTTTCCTACCCAGAAAATCTCGGCTTCTATGCCGTTTTCAGTGAGCGTTTTCGCGCACTCCGAAAGCGCAGTGTAGGTGCAGCCGTGCTCCTTTGGGCTTCCGTTTACAAGAATAACCTTCATTTCAAAAACCTCCGTCAAACAAATACGAAATTAACCAGCAGCATATAAACCGCTGTTCCCGCTGCGATAGACAGCAGCATATTTTTCTTCCACAGATGTATCCCGACAACCGCGAGAAGCCCGAAAAGCTCGGGCAATCCGTGCGCGCCCTGCATTACATCAACGTTTTTGAAGCAGTACACCACCAGCAGCCCAAGCGCCGCACCGGGGAGCGCCTTGCCAAGATAATGCACATAAGCGGGCGTCGGCTTTCCCGACGGGAACACGAGAAACGGCGTAAAGCGCGTCAGCATTGTCCCGAGGACAACCATTCCGACGGTTATCAGCTCCTGCGTCAGCGTCATTTGCGCTCACTCTCCTTTCCGTCATAAGCCCGTTCGATAGGCTTTCTTAAAGCAGTAAGGATTATGAGTATCGCCGCCATCGACGGCAGGATAAACCCGTCGCTGCCCAGAAGAAGCAGGCAAACGAGCGACGAAGCAATGCCGACAACCGAGCTGAAATGCTGCTATTCCTTCAGAAAATTGTCGAGGAAAATAACGACAAGCAGCGCCGTCATCACGAAATCCAGCCCCTTAAGCTCCACGGTAATCAGCCCGCCCGCAAGCGAGCCTATCGCCGCTCCCGCGACCCAGTAAAGCTGATTGAGCGCGGTCACGAAGAAGTAAAACCACCCCTCGTCAATCCCGTCGGGAATATCGGCGGTGCAGTTTATCGAAAAGCTTTCGTCGCACATTCCGAAAATCAGGTACCAGCGCTTTTTGCCCTGCCTGCGGTATTTGTCGAGCATTGAAATGCCGTAAAACAAATGCCGTGCGTTTACCATAAGCGTCATCAGAAGCGCGTTCAGCGGGTTAAAAACACCCTGAAGCAGATTTACCGCTACAAATTCCATTGACCCCGCAAACACCGTCAGCGCCATTCCTATCGGCAGCAGTGCGCCGAAGCCCGCCGTTCGCGCATAGACGCCGTATGCCGCTCCGAGGAACAAAAACCCCGCCATTATCGGAAGCGTGTGCGGTAACGCCGCCCGAAGCGCCGCTGTTTTCACATTTTTCTCCTTCATACCGTCAGCCCTCTTTTGTCTGTCTATGACATTATAGCACGGTTTTTGAGAAAAATCAAGTTGTGGGTATAGCAGCTTGTGCTTTCGACGCTT
>SFHN01000161.1 GCA_004555635.1 [Eubacterium] saphenum | reverse complement strand
AATGGCGTTGAAATGCTTTGCGAGGGTGGATTTTCCGCAGCCGTTATGCCCCAAGACAGCCAAAAACTGCCCCTCGGGAACGGAAAGCGAGATATCCTTAAGCACCTGATTGCGCTCGGTTTCGTTTCCGTTTTCATCATAGGAAACGTAATCAAAGCACAGTTTTTCCACTTCAATAATGTTCAATCTTTTGTCCTCTTAGTATCTGTTGTATCTTTGTGCAGGTTTACAGGAATTTCACGATAGCGGTGCTTCCGCAGGGCAGCGCCATACCCGTCTGCTTTACGGGAAGTCCTATTTCCTCGGAAATAACCTCTATCTTGAACCGCTTTCCGACGGTCATCTGAAGTAGGTAGCTCATAACCGACGCGGAAAGTCCCGTGGTGTAGCTGTTAAGCAGGATAAACAGCGGCTTGTCGGAAAGCAGCTGGGTAATCGACATCATAAGGTCGTATATGCTGTCCTCAAGCTTCCACATCTCGCCGTTTGTTCCCCTGCCGTAGCTTGGCGGGTCAAGGATTATCCCGTCATAGCGCGTACCGCGGCGGATTTCCCTGCCGATAAACTTTACCGCGTCATCGACAATCCACCTTATCGGCTTGTCTGAAAGTCCCGAAAGCTTTGCGTTTGTGCGCGCCCAGTCAACCATTCCCTTTACCGCGTCGCAATGGCAAACGGAAGCGCCCGCCTTTGCGCAGGCAAGCGTTGCGCCGCCTGTGTATGCAAACAGGTTAAGCACGTTTATCGGGCGGTTTGCGCTGCGGATTTCGTTCATACAGTAGTCCCAGTTGACTGCCTGCTCGGGGAAAAGCCCCGTGTGCTTAAAGCCCGTCGGCTTTACCATAAACGTCAGGTCGCGGTAGTGGATTTGCCAGCTTTCAGGAAGCTTTCTGCGAAAGTCCCACGAGCCGCCGCCCGAAGATGAGCGGTTGTACTTTGCGTGGGCGGTTTTCCACTCGGGAGCCTCGCCCTCGCCCTTCCAGATTATCTGCGGGTCGGGGCGTATCAGCGTGACGTCGCCCCAGCGCTCAAGGCGCTGACCGTCCGCAGTATCTATAAGGCAGTATTCCTGCCAGTTGTCGGAAATTCTCATTCTATGTCCTCTGAATCACAGCTTTTCCCACATAACGCACGCGGGAAGCGCAGTGTTTTTTATAAACTCCTCTGCACAGGGCAGGATTTTTTCGTTCGGAATAATCTGCGAGCGCTCTATCTGATAATTCTCGCCGTCTATGTTTACGTCAATCGTGCCGCGAAGCGACCTGTCGCCTACGGACACATACATATCGCCGCCCTCGGACGCGAAGTAATTGAGCGACGCGCCGTCCTCGCAGCAAAGTATCGCTATGCAGGGATAGGTGTCGGTGCCCTCGCCGAGCCAGATTTCTCCGCAGGCAGCGTTAAGCGCCGCTTTAAGCTCGTCTGTATTGTTTGCAGGAAAGTTTCCGTTATTTGCACATACTATCATTTTTCTCTCCAATCAGAAGTCCAGCGTCTGCTGACCGTCCTGCAGAATGCCAAGGTACTTGTACGCAAGCGCGGTCGCAACTCTGCCGCGCGGGGTCTTTGCCACAAAGCCAAGCTGCATAAGATACGGCTCGACAACGTCCTCGAGCGTAACCGCTTCCTCGTTGAGCGCGGACGCTAATGTCGAAAGCCCGACGGGGCCGCCCTTATAGCCCTTGATTATCATTTCAAGGAAGCGCCTGTCAAGGCTGTCAAGACCAAGCTCATCGATTTCCAAGCGGCGAAGCGAGATATCTGAGATTTCGCGCGTTATTTTACCGTCGCCTAAAACCTCGGCGTAATCGCGGACGCGCTTAAGCAGGCGGTTTGCGATACGGGGAGTTCCGCGCGAGCGCTTCGCAATCTCCATCGCACCGTCCTTCATACACGGTATTCCGAGAATAACCGCGCTGCGAAGAATGATGTCGCAAAGCTGCTCCTTCGTGTAAAGCTCCAATCTCTGCACCACGCCGAACCTGTCGCGAAGCGGCGCGGAGAGCTGTCCCGAGCGGGTTGTTGCGCCGATAAGCGTGAAATGCGGCAGGTCAATGCGAATAGAGCGTGCGGCGGGGCCGTTTCCCATAACGATATCGAGAACGTAGTCCTCCATTGCGGGGTAAAGCACTTCCTCAACCTGTCGGGAAAGGCGGTGGATTTCGTCGATAAACAACACGTCGTTCGGCTGAAGATTTGTCAGCAGCGCCGCAAGGTCGCCCGCCTTTTCTATCGCGGGTCCCGATGTAACGCGTATATTAACGCCCATTTCGTTTGCGATAATGCAGGAGAGCGTTGTTTTTCCGAGTCCCGGAGGGCCATACAGCAAAACGTGGTCAAGGCACTCGCCGCGCTTCTTTGCCGCTTCGATATAGACCGCCATATTCTCCTTTACCTTGTCCTGCCCGATGTATTCATCAAGCAGCTTTGGGCGCAGGCTAAGCTCAATATCGCTGTCCCCATCGCCGAGTGAAGGCGCAACTATCCGCTTCTCGGGGGCAAAGTCAAGCTCGTCGTTGTTCATTTCAAGCATTGTTTATCCGTCCTTTTCGTCAGACTGTTCGGTGTTTTCTTCCTTTTCAATCCTGCGGTAATAATCATACGGCAAATCCTCGCCGAAAGCTTCCGCCTTTGCGAAGTTAAGCACCGCGGTTATCCTCTTATTAAGCAGGTCAGGGTCTTTATACCCGCAAAGCTGCGCTTTGTTGAAATTAAGCTGCGCGTTTTCCTCATCGCCGTGCATAGCGTACAAAACCGCAAGCTCTGCGTAAACCATCGGGTGACCCTCGTTTATCTTCAGAAGCTGATGGAACTCCTCAAACGCCTTGTCGTCCTCGCCGCGGAGGATGTGCGCACGGGCAATCGAAAAGCGCGAATACCCGTCATTGGGGTTATACTTCAGCACCTGCTCATAGCAATAAAGCGCTTTGTCAATCTCCCCGTTGGTATAATACGCGTGGCCAAGCCGCCCCTGCGCCTCGGCGCTGTCGGGAGAAAGCTCTGCCGCCTTGCGATAGCACCACATCAGCTTCGGAGAATCAAGCTCCTCATACAGCTTTATCAGCCATTCAAGGCAGAACACCTGATTGTTTCGGATATCGCTGCGCTCGAAAGCAAGGTTAAGATACTCCTCTGCCTTTGGAAAATTGTTTTTGAAAAGCTCAAGCACGCCCTTATACGCAAGCCTTGCAACGGGGTTTCTTATTACTGCGGTTATTCCGTCCTTGCCAAGCGCTTTAAGCGCCGCGCGTCTGCGCGCAATAAAAGGCGCAATGCAGTAATTCACCGCAAAGCCTGCGGCAATCAGCACCGCTTCCGCCCCGACGAAAACTCCCGTCCACAGCGCAAGCTCTAGGGAATTCCCCATAAGCCACAGCAGCAGCACTATTGTGAAAACCGCTGCCGCGCCGCCTATTGCAATAAAAACAGCCGTTGCGAAATTTGAAATTCTATTGTTCTTCAAAAGCGAAAAGCTCCTTTATGCGAGATTTTTCAGCGCAAATTTTATAAGCTCCTCAACGCCCATATCAGCGTCCGCGCCAGCAAGCGCCGCCTGCGCCTGCGCCTGACCGAAGCCGAGAACGGCAAGCGCCGTCAGCGCCTCGCTGACATTGCTTCCGCCGACAACAGCAGCGGGAACGCTGTTAAGCTCCGCAGCGGTGAAATGCTGCTCCTTGGCAATCTTGTCCTTAAGCTCAAGCACAATTCGAGACGCGATTTTTGCGCCTATTCCCGGCGACCGCGTAAGCGTTTTGCTGTCGCCGGTCGTAATGCACAGTGCAAGCTTGCTGGGCGTTATATCCGACAGGATGGACAGCGCAGCCTTTGGACCTACACCCGACACGGAAATAAGCTGCTTGAAGCAGGAAAGCTCGGCGCTGTCTGCAAAGCCGAACAGGTCAATCGCGTTTTCCGTCAGATGAAGATAGGTGAAAAGCCTTACCTCCTTGCTGCTGCGGATTTTCGCCGGAGAGGAG
>SFHN01000160.1 GCA_004555635.1 [Eubacterium] saphenum | reverse complement strand
TGAGAGGCGGCAGTTCGTCAAACATACTCAGCCTGCTTGTCGAGCCGTGGCTGCCGTGGGCAACGCTTGGCTTTACCGTTGTGGTATATGCGGTGGTTTACGTTATTCTCTTAGCGAGAGTGAAAAGGGGTGACGTTTGTTGAAGGGGCTTATAAAAAAGGACTTTTACCTTATCCGATTTCAGCTTATCGGTGCGCTCATCGGAATGCTGCTTCTGGGGTATTTATGTTTCAGCGTCGCTTCGGGAAGAAACTTTGAAACCACTTCCGGCTACGTTATGCGCATTGTGCTCCCGACGCTTATCGACTATGTTGTTATCGTAATCGGCTCGTCGTTTTTCTTAAACACGATTGCGGAGGATTTGAGGTGCGGCTGGGTAAAGCTTCAGCGCGCAATGCCCGTCACCGAAAAGCAGACGGTCGGCGCGAAGCTTATTTCAACGTACATTCTAATCGGCGCGCTCGTGTTGTTTTCCACCTTGTTTAATCTGCTGTTTTGGGCAAACTACGGCGGCACGCTTGAGCTTGTGATGACAATTCCGCTTTGTATCGGGCTTTTTCAGGTGATAAGCCTGTCGCCGGTTTTCCCGATTGGACAGCGCTACGGGGTGAACTTAGCGCAGACGCTGTACATTATTCTGGAGATTATCATTACAATAGTCGCGGCGGTTGCGATGTTCCCCGCGCTGTCGGGAGAGATATCGCTTTTCGCGCTAAGAACAGCGTTTTACGTCGTGCTTCCGCTTCTCGCGGCGGTGGTCGGGGCGGTAAGCTTCCTATGGGGCAGCAAGCTGCTTTCCGCCGATATCTGAACATAAGGAAGCCGCCCTTCCGAGCAGTCGGGGGCGGCTTTGCTGTTTGGGAATTTTCGGGCGGCTGTATTATGCTTTTACGCAGCTTGTCAGCAGTTCAACGCTTTCATCGAGCGCCTTTGAAATCGCAAAAAGCTCGATATCAGACACGTGGCGGGTTCTGTTCTCAATGCTTTCAAGCTCGCGCTCGGAAAGCTTTACTCCGAACTCCTCGAGCTTTGCCGAAAGCGCCGAGGCGGTTATGCCCTTTTCGCGCATAAGCTCTCCCATTTTCACGCCGATTATATTTTCCATAAGCTTTACCTCCGTTAATTTGATACTTAAATTGTATCATATTTCCCCCGTTTTAACAATGTAACGATTACACAAACCGTTTTTCGAAGGCTCTAGCATAGCAAGAATAACTCTGCGGATTATTGTGATAATTTCCCAATCGACAGCCTGTTTCCTTGAACATAACTACCAAAAATCGGGCATTTCCGCGCTTTTTTGCACCGTGAAATTTGCCGATGTTTTAGCGCTTTTTTTATACAAAAAGACAAAGCCCCGCACAAGCGCCTGTGCGGGGTATAGCTGTCAAAAATTTTACTGCGTGTCAATTATGCCCACGGGTCCTGCTCGGCGGGCTTTCTGATGTCGGGGAGCAGGAAATTTTCCCAAAGGAACCACTGTTCGCCCTTTCGGCGAAGCTTTACCTTTCTGGGGCTGTCTGCGCCCGACGAGCGGATAAACAGCTCAACATAGCCCTCCTCGCGGTAGGAGTATGTCCCGTCGGACACGATAACGGTGTAGGGCTGTGTGGGGGTGTAGTTGTTAGCGGGGGAAGTGCCCTCGAAGTAGGAGCGCGGAACGTAGTCCCTGCCCTTTAGTCTGTCGCGCAGAAACTGAATGTCATACGGCGAAAGCGGCTGCGGACCTTTGAGGAAGTTAATCATCTCGATGGTTTCCTCAACGTTCTCGCAGTAGTGGTTCAGCACCGCAACGGTAAGCGCCGCGGTTTTGAACGGCGAGTTGAGGTCTGACTCGGGCAGCGCCTTTAGCTCGGCGACATTCTTCGGTAGGGCTGCAAAGGTAAAGGTTTCGCTTTTCATAGTGGGTACCTCTCATTCCTTGTTATGATCACGCTCGGTTTTCTCGAGCTTGGTGTACAGGTAAATGTCGTTGCTTACCGTTATGGAAAGGCTGTTCTTCTTTATGTAGTTTCGGGCGGTCTTTTGCTCAGAAACGGATTTAAGCTGCGCCTTCATACTGCCTGCGGTGACAAAGCCTATCACAATTCCGCCGCCGATAGAAATGAAAATCCACTTCGGGGAGAAGCCCTCGTCCGACGCCGAGCTTGAAGCCCCGCCGTCGCTTTCGGCAGAAGCGCATACTCCGAAGCCGCCGAAAAATACCGCAAGGGAAAGCAGAACAACCGCAAATATCTTTTTCATACAACCCCTCCTCACATCATACCGAGAATAAGCCCGAGAACAAACAGCACCACAGCGCCTATTCCTCCCGAAAGGAAGAAATACTTCCAGTAAGCGCCCTTGTCGCACGGGAGATTTCCGACAAACTTGCCCGTCTGCCCGTTCATCGCAAACGTGTACTTCTCACCGTTCCAGTTTGTTGTCAGCAGCCACACGGGGTAGAGCGCATAGGTGGTTTTGCTGTCGGAGATGTTTACGGCGCTTGCGTCTGTTATCACCTTGTCATAGCCGATTACGGAATCTCTCATCACGTCCTCGGCGGTGTTCTTCATACGAAGCTGAACGCGCTCGGTGCAGTCCTCTGCGGATACGTCGTACTTGTCGGCAAGGTAGCCCGCGAGGTAAGCCGTCTGAAACTCCCTTGCGTCCTCAAACGAAAACGGCTCGAGAGAATCCATAAGGTCGTCGGGCATTTGCGAGCTTCCGTCGGCGGGGATATGCTCATATGACAGCGAGCCTTTTCTGAAAACGGAATAGTGCTTTATTTCGGTGTAGTTGTAGTTCGCGTCGCTGTATCGGCGGATTTTCTCTGCCTTGTAGCGAACGCTCGCCTGTGCGTTTGCGTCAAACAGCCAGAACGGAACGTATATGCCCTTGATTTCCTCCAACCTGTTCTGGTCGCGGAAAACCTTCGGCAGCAGCTTTTTGCCCTGATAGTGCTTTTTGAGCGCCTCGACAGCCTGCTCTTTCGTCACCTTGAACGGGATAATGAGCTGCGGCTTAAGCCCGCCCGAGAGCTTTCCCGTCATAACTACGGGGCTGTCGCAGTAGGGGCAGGCGGTCGCGGCAGTGTTGCTGTCGCCGACAATTTCGCCGCCGCAGCTCTTGCAGACGTAAACCGACATTCCCTCGGCTTCGGAGCCTTGCCACTCGCCGCAATCGGGCGCGCTGAAGCTCATATCCTCCGTGACTTCCTCGGAAAGGCTTGCGTCAAGCTCCTTCAGCGAGTTTATGTCAAATTCGCTGTCGCAGTAGGGGCATTTCATCTGCTGCGTTGTGCTGTCAAACTTGATTGAACCCGCGCAGCACGGGCATTTGTAATCGAGTAAATCAGTCATTGCTTTCTTCTCCTGTCTGCATAGTTTCTACGCTGTTCATTGCTAAGTCTGTAAAGAACTCCTTTAGTTCGGTTTCTGCGGAGTTTACATCAGAGGCAGAGTAGAGTTTTCCGCCCCATTTTGCGGCAAAACCATAATAGGTTTCGTCAAGCGCTTGGAATATTCTTATGGGCTTTTTGTAGGTTTTAAGGAACTTGTAAACATTGTGCCTGTCGGCAATTTTGCTCGCGCGCTCGAGTGCGGTATTGTCGGTAACAACCGCGTTTTCGAGTTCAATGCGCTCGGGATATTCGTTCGTTTCTGCGTCATACGGCGGGAAAAACTCCGCGTCAAGCAACAGCTCGTCACCCTCTTGCCGCAGGAAAAAATTGTAGCTTACTGAATAATCCATATGCGCGCAGCTCATCGAAATGCTTTCAAGCCTGCCGCGCTCGCCGTTATCGCTGCCCTTGCAGCCAAACAAACCGAAAAACATCATTCCCGACAAAAAAAGCACCACACCTTTCATTAGATTTCTTTTCATAGCGCCATAACCCCCGCCGGAAAATCAAACCGCTTTCCATTTAGAAAAAAATAACAGAATTACTTGGAAATATTATAGCATATCTTGTGCTTTTTTGCAAGCATTTTCCCACCGCG
>SFHN01000159.1 GCA_004555635.1 [Eubacterium] saphenum | reverse complement strand
ACGCGTCAACGTTGCAGAACCACTGGTCGGTTGCGCGGTAGATGATAGGCTCGTGGCAGCGCCAGCAGTGAGGATAGGAGTGCGTGAACTTAACCATACCGAGAAGCGTGTTGTTCTCGTCAATCTTCTTTGCGATTGCCTTGTTTGCGTCAGCGGTCTTAAGACCCGCGAACTCGCCCGCTTCCTCGGTAAGGACGCCCTTTTCATCAACGGGAACAATGATGTCGAACATTCCCTTGTACTTCATACAAACCTCGAAGTCCTCAAGACCGAAGCCGGGCGCGGTGTGAACGCAGCCCGTACCGCTTTCGAGAGTAACGTGGTCGCCGTTGATAATCGGGGACTTTCTGTCATAGAACGGGTGCTTTGTTTCGATAAGGTCAAGGTCGCTGCCCTTGAAAGAGCCGATGGTGCTGTACTTTGAAATGCCGACAGCGCTCATAACGCCGTCAACCATCTCTCTTGCCATAAGCAGATAGTCGCCGAAGTGCTTGCTGCCCTCGTCCTCAACCTTTACAAACGTGTATTCGTAGTTCGGACCGAGGCAGATTGCAAGGTTTCCGGGGAGAGTCCAAGTGGTGGTTGTCCAGATAACAACATATGCCTTTGACAAATCAACGTCAACACCGTCGAACTTGCCCTTTGCGTCGAGAATCGGAAACTTTACATAGATGGAGTAGCAGGGGTCGTCCTGATACTCAACCTCAGCCTCTGCGAGCGCGGTGTTGCAGTCTGCGCACCAGTAAACGGGCTTCAGACCCTTGTAGATGTAGCCGCGCTTTACCATCTCGCCGAAAACCTCTACCTGCTTTGCCTCAAACTCGGGGTTAAGCGTCAGATAGGGGTTGTCGAAATCGCCCCAAACGCCGAGACGCTTGAACTGCTTCTTCTGGTCGTCAAGGCAGGACAGCGCAAAGCTGCGGCAGCTGCGGCGAAGCTCAACGGGATCAATCTTACCGCTGTCAGCGCCCATCTGCTTGATTGCCTTAAGCTCAATAGGAAGTCCGTGGCAGTCCCAGCCGGGAACGTAGTTCGCATTGTAGCCGGTCATACTCTTGTACTTAACAATAATATCCTTAAGCACCTTGTTGAGCGCGGTGCCCATATGAATGTTTCCGTTTGCATAGGGAGGGCCGTCGTGGAAGGTGTAGGAGGGCTTGCCCTTGTTCTTCTCAGCGAGCGCATAGTAGAGCCTCTCCTGCTCCCATTTCGCGAGCATTTCCGGCTCTCTCTTAGGAAGATTTGCGCGCATTGCAAAGTCGGTCTGCGGCAAATTCAGTGTGCTGTTGAAATCCTCTGACATAGTTTTCTCCTTAAACTTTTTATATTTTTACGGCTTAGTTGCTGCCGTTGTTATTCTGTCCGAAATGAAGGTCGGTATGTCTTACCTTCGGCTCTGCCGCGGAGTTGAAGAAAGGAAGCTCCTGCGATGCGCTTTTTTCGGGCTGCGGCTTTATTTCCGCGGAAATATCGGCGGGCTTTTCCGCTTCCTTTGCGGGAGCCTCGGCGGGCACCTGCTTCGGCTGCTCGGGTACAGGTTCGGGCTGCTCGGGAGCAACCTCCTCAGCCGCTTTTTCAGCCTCTGCCGCAATTTTCCTTACATAGTCGTTTTCAATCTTCTCGGGAATCTGCTCGATAACGTCCATATGCGACTTATAGAGCGAAAGCAGTCTTGTCCTGTAATCGTAAACCTCGCGGCGCGTCATAACAAGAATCTTCTCCAGCTTCTCGCGCTCGTCGTTCATCTGTCTGCGCATTTCCTCGGTCTTTGAGCGCGCTTCCTTAATCATCGTGTCGGCGCGGTCGTTGGTTTCCTTGATGAGCTTCGCCTTATATTCCTCGCCGTCGGATACAAGCTTGTCGTGCTGCGCCTGACCTTCGGAAATCAGGGTGTCGTGGCGCTCCTGACCCTCGGAGATAAGCGCGTCATGCTGCTCCTGCGCGTCGGTAATCTGCTTGTCGCATGCCTCGCGCGTTTCGGTTTTAAGCTGCTCGGAGGAAGCCTTCGCTTCGGCAATGATAGAGTTGCCCTGCTTCTGAGCGAGAAGCAGCGCATCCTTCAGCGCGTCCTCGTCGTCGCGGTACTCGCGGATTTTGTCGGCAAGCACCTCGAGCTTGCGCTCAAGCTCGCTCTTTTCCTTTATGAGCTGCGAAAACTCGTGAGAAACCTCTCTGAGAAAAGCGTCAACGTCGTCGGTGTTGTAGCCGTTAAATGTGGCTTTTCCGAAACGTTTTGCGGTAATATCGTTTGCATTCATTTTCAGAAACCCTCCGAATAATCTATCCTCTGCCCCGACTTCTCGAAGCCGTACTTTCATATGTATTTTTCTATAACAACACGGATACGCCCTTTTTTCGTTTCGCCAGAAATCTCGCTCAGGCGATAGCGCCCGCTGCCGCGCACCGAAATAACGGTTCCTGCCGAAATTTCGCGGCTTAAATTAAGACACGGAAAAAAGTCCGCATTCACCTGCCCCGATTTAATGAGCGACGCGGATCTTTCTCTTGAAATATTCGCGGCGGCGCTGACAATGCAGTCCAGCCGCAGCGATGAAACGGCAGCCTCAATCCGTTTTGTTTTCACCTCGGGAATAGGTCTTGTCGCGCCAAGCTCGGCGGACACGCCAACGCTGCCTATCTTGTTCATGCGGAAAACAAGCTCCCGCGCGGTTTCGTGGCAGAATACCACGGCATAATCCTCCGCGACAAGGATATCTCCGAGCAGCTCGCGCTTTATTTCAAGCGCCAGAAGCGCGCCGAGAAAATCCCTATGCGTAGGGTTATCGCATTTTCGGAATGTAAAGGTCACGGCGCAAATCGGAAACAGCTCGCGCTTTTCCAAATCCTCGGCGTAGGTGTCCTCGAAAAAACCGCAGACCGTTCTCGCCGCGCCGTCATATCCTCCGTAAAAAACAGGCTCGCCCTTAACTGCCCGCGCCGCCACAGCCGCCTCCCTCTCATTGAGGAAGGCGGAAAAGCGCGGAATACCCGACTTAATGCTAAGTCGTTTCAGGTCGGCAATATGTGCAGCTAAATAGCGTTCCTCCTCATCAGGAGTTGGATGTGCCACTCATATAGCCCTCAACGCCTGCAACGCTCTGGTTCTCGTTGGAAACGGAAACGCTCTTGGGCGTAGCTGTGTAGGTGAAAGGAGAAGCCTCAACGAGATTGCCGCCGATTGCAGCAACAACGCCGGATACAAAGTCAACGATTCTGGTTCTCTGACCGTTCTCAATCTTTGTGAGGTTGAGGATAACGATGCTGTCGTTCTTAAGCAGCTCAACTACGTCGTGGATAACGTCCTGAACGCAGGTGGGCTGGATTATGTTGAGGTTGCCGGCAGGCAGACGGTGAATGCCGATGGGAGCCTTTTCGCTCTCGTAGCGGTCGTTCTTGTAGCCATAGTCGTCTGCTTCGGGCTGTGTTGCAACGTTGCCCTCGTAGCCGTAATCCTCGTCGGTGTATTCGTCGTACTCGCGATCCTCGCTGTTCTGGCTGAGAATACCCTTAAGATTGTCAAAGAAGTTCATGATATATTTCCTCCCAATTATAAATATTTTCTATACCCGAACAGACCTGAACCTATTCGGATAATTGTGGCCCCATATTTTATCGCCGTTTCGTAATCCCCCGACATACCCATTGAGAGCGTGTCGAATGCCTCTTTATCTTTTTCCGGCAGGGACTGCTGCATTTTGAGGAACAGCTTCTGCATTTCTGCGAAGCATTCCTCACCGCAGCCGGGCGGCGGTATCGTCATCAGACCTCGCAGCCTGATGTTTTCAAAGGCGGAAACCCTTTCGCAGAACTCAAACGCCTCCTGCGGGAAAATTCCTCCCTTTGACTCCTCCCCGCCGATGTTTATCTCGGCGAGTATATCCATGACCAGACCGTGCTGCTGTGCTCTGCGGTTTATTTCCTCCGCAAGGCGACCGCTGTCAACGGAATGAATCATTGACACCTTATCAATAATGTACTTGACCTTGTTGGTCTGAAGTCCGCCGATAAAATGAAC
>SFHN01000158.1 GCA_004555635.1 [Eubacterium] saphenum | reverse complement strand
ATTGTAGGAATTGCAGTTGACATAAACCGTTTCAGACGGTATAATAATAGTATGGCATTTTTTGCGGATATAAAAATTCGGAGGTAACTAAAAATGGCAGTTTATCGTATCTATGTGGAAAAGAAGCCCAGCTTTGCGGTTGACGGGGCGGCAACGCTCTCCGACCTCACGGTTGCGCTCGGAATGAAGTCCGTCGAGAGCGTCAGAGTAATCAACCGCTACGACGCGGAGGGCTTGTCGCAGGAGAACTTTGAGAAGGCAATCCCCACCGTTTTCTCCGAGCCGCCCGTTGACGAGGTTTTCTTTGAGCTTCCCGAGCTGAAGGAAAACGAGCGTATGTTCGCGGTTGAGTTTCTCCCCGGACAGTTCGACCAGAGAGCGGACTCTGCGGCGCAGTGTATCCAAATGCTCTGCAAGGGCGACAGACCCGTTGTAAAGTACGCGAAAATCTACATACTCGGCGGAAAAATTACCGACGAGGAGTTTGACAAGATAAAGCGCTATCTGATAAACGCGGTTGAGTCGCGCGAGTGCGGCTTTGAGAAGTACGACACGCTTGAGGTTAAGTATACCATTCCCACCGAGGTGGAAACGCTCGACGGCTTTATCGACAAGACAGACGCAGAGCTTGCGGACTTCGTCGTAAAGTACGGGCTTGCTATGGACAACGACGATATAAAGTTCTGTCAGGACTATTTCAAGAGCGAGCACAGAAACCCCACAATTACCGAAATCCGAATGATAGACACCTATTGGTCTGACCACTGCCGTCATACCACGTTCGGCACAATTATTGACAACGCGGACATTAAGCCCGCATACATCGCGGACACCTACGCAGAGTACAGGGCAGACCGCGAGGAGCTTGGCAGAGGGAACAAGCCCGTCTGCCTTATGGACATCGCGACGCTCGCCGCAAAGAAGCTGAAGAAGGACGGGCTTCTTCCCGACCTCGACGAGAGCGAGGAGATTAACGCCTGCTCGGTTAAGATAACGGTTGACGTTGACGGCAAGGACGAGGACTGGCTGCTGATGTTCAAGAACGAAACGCACAACCACCCGACGGAAATCGAGCCGTTCGGCGGCGCGGCAACCTGCCTTGGCGGCGCTATCCGCGACCCGCTTTCGGGACGTTCCTATGTATATCAGGCGATGAGAGTAACGGGCGCCTCCGACCCGCTGCTTCCCGTTGAAAAGACAATCAAGGGCAAGCTGCCCCCCAGAAAGATAACCACCACCGCCGCTGCGGGCTACTCCTCCTACGGAAACCAGATTGGTCTTGCGACAGGTCACGTTTCGGAGATTTACCACCCCGGCTATATGGCAAAGCGAATGGAAATCGGCGCGGTTGTCGGCGCGGCACCCGCTGAGAATGTCCGCCGCGAAAGACCCGCTCCCGGCGATATCATAATCCTGCTGGGCGGAAGAACCGGCCGCGACGGCTGCGGCGGCGCGACAGGCTCCTCCAAGGCGCACAGCGTAAAGAGCCTTGACACCTGCGGCGCAGAGGTACAGAAGGGTAACGCGCCTGAGGAAAGAAAGCTCCAGCGCCTGTTCAGAAACCCCGAGGCAACCCGCCTTATAAAGCGCTGCAACGACTTCGGCGCGGGCGGCGTTTCGGTTGCTATCGGCGAGCTTGCGGACGGTCTTGTAATCGACCTTAACGCTGTTCCGAAGAAGTACGACGGTCTTGACGGCACCGAGCTTGCTATCTCGGAGTCGCAGGAGAGAATGGCGGTTGTTGTCGCGCCCGAGGACGTTGAGAAGTTCAGAGCGCTTGCAAGCCTCGAGAACCTCGAGTCAACTGTTGTGGCAGAGGTAAAGGCAGAGCCGCGCCTGCGTATGAACTGGAACGGAAAGACAATCTGCGACATCTCCCGCGAGTTCCTTAACTCAAACGGCGCGGAGAAGCACACCGCCGTTTCCGTGCCCGATGTAAAGGTAAGCTACTCCACCGGCAGAAAGAACACCGCCGAGGACTGGGAGAAGCTTGTCACCGACCTGAACATCTGCTCGCAGAGAGGGCTTGTTCAGCGCTTCGACAGCACAATCGGCGGCGCAACCGTGCTTATGCCGTTTGCGGGAAGAACGCAGCAGACTCCCGTTCAGGCTATGGCGGCAAAGCTCCCTGTGCTTAACGCGCAGACGCACACATCTTCGATTATGGCGTGGGGCTTTAACCCCGCGGTAAGCGAGCAGTCGCCCTATCACGGCGCGGTATGCGCGGTTGTTGAGTCAATCGCAAAGGTAGTTGCCGCGGGCGGCGACCACGAAAAGTGCTGGCTTACATTCCAAGAGTATTTTGAGAGAACACAGGGCAAACCCGAGCGCTGGGGCAAGCCGTTTTCGGCGCTGCTCGGCGCATACAAGGCGCAGCTTGAAATGGGCTGCGGCGCTATCGGCGGCAAGGACAGTATGAGCGGTACGTTTGAGGACATCGACGTTCCCCCGACGCTTGTTTCGTTCGCGGTTTCCACCGCAAAGGCAGAGGACATCATCTCCGCCGAGTTCAAGTGCCCTTACAGCAAAATCGGCTACATCGCGCCCGAGTATGACGAAAACGGTCTGCCGAACTTCGACAGCGTAAAGGCTGTTTTCAGCAAGGTTAAGGCGCTCATAAAGGAAAAGAAGGCAATCTCGGTATGGAGCGTTGCAAACGGCGGCGTTGCCGAGGGCGTGTTCAAAATGGGTCTTGGAAACCGTATCGGCGCTGCGCTTGTTGACCTTACCGACGAGGAGCTTTTCACGCCCGTTTACGGCGCGTTTGTAATGGAGCTTGACGGCGAGGCGGACGGCGTTCGCATTATCGGCGAAACCTCTCCCGAGTTTGAGATAATCTGCGGCGGCGTAAAGCTCGATATGGCGGCTCTCGAAAAGAAGTGGGACGCGGTCTTGGAGCCTGTTTTCAAGGCGCAGCTCCCCGAAATGCCCGCTCCCGAAAAGATTACCTACAAGGGCGGCTGCGAGCTGCTTGAAACGCATACTCCCGCGAAGCTTGCAAAGCCACGCGTGCTTATCCCCGTATTCCCCGGAACAAACTGCGAGTACGATATGGCTAACGCGTTTAACCGCTACGGCGGCGACAGCGAGATTTTCGTTGTCAAAAACCTCTCCGCGAAGGATATGGAGGACAGCGTAAACGAGTTTGCAAAGCGCATTGAAAAGTCGCAGATGATTGCGATTCCCGGAGGCTTCTCCGGTGGCGACGAACCGGAGGGCTCTGCGAAGTTCATCAACGCGTTCTTCCGCAACCCTAAGATTGCCGAGGCGGTTGAGAATATGCTGTACGCCCGCGACGGATTGATGATAGGTATCTGCAACGGCTTCCAGGCGCTGATTAAGCTTGGTCTTGTGCCGTTCGGTCACATTGTTCCGCTTACAGCGGACAGCCCGACGCTCACCTACAACACAATCGGCAGACACCAGTCGCAGCTTGCCTACACAAGAATCTGCACGAACAAGTCGCCGTGGCTTATGCACTGCAAGCCCGACGATATCCACGCTATCCCGATTTCCCACGGCGAGGGTCGCTTTGTCGCTCCCGAGGCGGTAATCAGACAGCTTATCGAGAACGGTCAGGTGGCTACGCAGTACGTTGACCTGAAGGGCAACCCCACAATGGACGTTGCATTTAACCCGAACAGCTCTATGTACGCTATCGAGGGAATTATCTCTCCCGACGGCAGAGTGCTCGGAAAGATGGGTCACACCGAGCGTCTTACCGACTACTGCTGCAAGAACGTTGACGGCAACAAAGAGCAGCTTCTCTTCAAAGGCGGCGTAGACTACTTCAAGTAAGCCGAGTGCCTCGGCACGCAATTCCGCCTTTTGTTTGGTGGAACATTTGCGCAACTTTATCAACGCGGGGTCGGGTACCCCGACGGGAAAATCTGCCTTTTCATAGGTGGAATTCAGCGACACTTTATCAACGGCGGGAGCAAAATGCTCCTGCCGTTTGTTTTTTTTTAGCGCCGCGAAGCTTTGGCGGTATTTATGCGCCGCTGCCCTTGATTTTTT
>SFHN01000157.1 GCA_004555635.1 [Eubacterium] saphenum | reverse complement strand
CTAGCTTTATTGCCTCGACAACCATCGCTTCCTGTCCCATCGCCGAGCACATAACCACCTTTGCGGAGGGGTCGCCTATCTTGATATCCTTAAGCGCCTCTATGCCCGTTTTGTTCGGCATCGTGATATCCATAATAACAAGGTCGGGCTTCTCCGCGTTGTAAACATCGCAGGCGATTGCGCCGTCGGCTGCCTCGAGAATATTTGTGTAGCCATTCTTCGACAGGGTGTCCTTAATAAGCATTCTCATAAATGCCGCGTCATCAACCAGTAAAATCTTCTTGTCCATTGACGTTCTCCTTAAATGTTACTTGTTTTATTCTTTGCCAAGGCTATCTATAAACTTGGACTTTACTATCTCGGTTATTCTCACCGCAAAATTGTCGTCGATAACCACGACATCGCCGCGCGCTATAAGGTTTCCGTTTACTATTACGTCAACGGGTGCGCCCGCCTGCCGCTCAAGCTCGATAATCGTGCCCTGCGTAAAGTTCAGAATATCCTTCACCTTGCGCTTTGCCGTGCCGATTTCCACGCTGATTTCAAGCGGAACGTCCATCAGCAGCTTCAGGTTATCCTGCTGGTCTGTCGGCAGACCGTAGTCCACCGCGTCAAACTGATGAAGCTGTGCGGACTGAATATTTACTGGCGGCGGATATGCGCCGTATGCCGCGTACTGATTGGGGTATCCGTAACCCGGCTGAGGGTAGCCCGCCGCCTGCTGCGGGACAGCGCCCTGATATACGGGCTGCTGGGCGGGTGCGGGATTAGGCGCAGGTGCGGTAGCCGGTGCAGCCTGCGGTGCGGGGGCGGGTGCTGCTGGCATCGGAGCCGGTGCAGGCGCGGGTGCGCTTTCCTCTGCGTCGATGTTGAACTTCTCAATCATCTTGCCCGAGAGCGTTTTTGCAAGGTCGATTGACATAACCGACATAAACTCGCTGTTCATAACGCCGTCAACGGTGAGAGTAAAGTTTACCGCAACAACGTCCTCTTCGGGCGACATCTCACACAAATCGCCGAAGTTTGCGCTTTCAAGTATGTAGGGAGTCGGCGTGGAGATATCCACCGAAACGCCGAGCAGGTCGGACAGTGCCGTCGCCGAAGCACCCATCATCTGGTTCATAACCTCGCTTACGGCGCTTATGTTAAGCTCGTCGAACTCGAAATCGGGCGATATCACGAGCGGATTTCCGAGCAGCTGGTTCAGTATTAGCTGAACGTCGTCCTGCCGAAGCACCATCATATTCAGTCCCGTGATCCCCGAAACGTACACTATTTTTACGCAGATAGCAGGCTGGAGGTTGTCGTAATTCAGGTCGCCGACCTTAAGCACCTTGACCTGCGGCGTGGTAATCCACACCTTTGCATTGAGCAGCTCAGACACCGCAGTCGCGGCGGAGCCCATGCTGATGTTGAGAATCTCGCCGACCGCGTCTATTTCGTATGAGCTGAACTCAATATTTGCGTCCTTTTCGTTTGCCATCAGTATAAATACCTCAATTCTGCATTATATTGTCAATCATTACCGCTTTTTTGTTGTTGTAGGTGCCGAGCTTTCCGTCGCACCACTTTTTGTTGCCTATCTCAATCGTGATGTTCGAGTCAATCGGCTTGTTAAGCGGTATGACGTCGTTCACCTGCAAGGTAAGCACCTCGTACAAATCGAGGTTAATCTCACCGAGCACCGCCTTTATCTCGAGGTCGGTCTGACATATGCCGTTAAGGATATTGTCGCGGCGCTCCTGCTCGCGGGTTACGTCCGCCTTGCGCTTTGAGCCTGTGTACCGCGGGATAAACTTGCTCATTATCTCGTCGAGATTTATCGCGGGTATGCACACGGAGATTATGGATTTTACGCCGTTAATCTCCACCTCAAGCGCTACGATGATTACCGTGTCCTCGTGACCTATCGTCTGTACGACGCGCGAGTTTGTTTCGATACCGATTAGCTTCGGCTCAAGCTCGATGTGCGACATCCACGGCTCTTTGAGAAGCTTCGCGAGGCTTTCGAGGATATCCGCCATTATCGTTATCTCAATCTCGGTGAAATCGCGGTTTACGTCGCGGTATTCGCCCTTGCCGCCGAGAAGCCGGTCTATCATAGTATATGTGATTGCGTTTGATACCTGAACTATGACGTTGGTTTCGCTTACCTCGTCGTTTACTATTCCCATATCGACCATACCCATTATAACGTAATCGGGCAGGGCATTGTTGAACTCGCTGTACCGCTGCTCCTCGATATTTACGAGGGTAACGCTGCAATATAGTCTTAGCAAGCCCGTCAGATAGGACGAAAGCAGTCTTGCGTAGTTCTCGAAAATTCCGTCGAGAACCTTTATCTGCTCTCGTGTAAACTTCTTCGGAGCGCGGAAGTCATACTCCTTTATCTTGGCTTCTTCTTTTGGTGTGACAACGGGCGTTGCGCCCATTGCGACGTTTTTCAGCATTTCATCAATTTGCGCTTGCGTAAGAACGTCAGCCATAATGCTCCCACCTGCCTTGTCTAAAAATTATTCCGTTTCCTCTCCGCCCGCAGAGTCCGCATCCGCGTCTGCGTCTTCTTCGGTCACATCGTAAAGGAAGCTGTCAAAGTTTCCGATAACGGGACCTGCATAGCCGGAGGTCATCGCGCTGTCCTCGTCGGGGAACAGCGTGTTTATGTTGTCGATTACCGTCTGCGTTGCGCCGTCGGGCAGCTTTTCGGGCGTGTCGTCGGGCTTCGGTGCCGCGTCGGGGTCAAACTGCTCGGGGCTAAGCCCGTAATCGCTTGCAAGAATGTCCTGAAGCACCTCGGAGTTCATCATATCGAGGTCGCTCTTAACGAACATCATCTCTACGCGGCGGTTTTTCGCCCGCCCCTCCTCGGTGGTGTTGTCGGCAATAGGTCGGTTGGGACCGCAGCCCTGCGCAATGAATTTCGAGGTATCAAGCACCTTTCGGAACTCCATATAGTTTATAACGCTTACCGCTCGCCCGCAGGACAATGCCCAATCGTTTACGGGGGAGATTATTCCGCCCGCTGTATGTCCGCTTACGGTGCAGGTCTGTATCGCGTCTGCAACCGCCTTAAGTCCCGGAGCAATGCCGTTGATAACGTCCTTTCCTTCCTGCCGCAGCTCTGCGCTGTCAGGGAGAAAGAACACGCTGTCGTCAAACCTAATCGTGATATGCGCCTTTCCCTGCTCGACGGAAACCACGTCGGTAAGCTCGTGCTCGCTTACATAGTTCGTGAGGAAGGTGTACAGCATATCGAAGCTCTGCGGAAGCTCGCCCTCGCCGCCGTCTGCACCTTCGTTTTCGCTGATGGTACCCTCGCCGTCCTCGTCAATGGGGTTGGGAGAGTCTACATACTGATTGATGTATTTACCGTGGGACTGGAACGCCTGATAGATGAGCTGCCACTTCTGCTCGTCAAGCGACGACGAAGCATACAGCATAACAAAGAACGTAAGCAACAGCGTCACCATATCGGCATATGTATTAAGCCAGTCGCCGCTGTTGTCGTGCTCGGGCTGCTTTTGCCTCTTTGCCATAGTGTATTCCCCCTTTCCCAACGATAATCACAAGGTCTATCTAAGACAATACCGCACAATTACCGGCCACTACCGTTGTCCTCTGTTGGGCTGCGTCCGTGCAGCCCTTTTGGGACAACAGCACAAACATCGTGTTTGTGCCTTTGTCGCACGCTTGCTTGCATCTTTTCCGTCATAGCGTTTTGCGCGAAGCAGCGTTTTCCGCGAACCGGATAATGCGATAATGCGATAATGCGATAATGCGTGCCCAATTGGTCCTTGAAAGGCGCAGACAGGATGTCTGCGCGGCTGCCCCAAAAGTGCGGCACGGATGCCGCACAACAAAAGGCAGCTATGTACAGCATTACTGCGTCCTCGTTATACAATCTGACAACGACACGATGTCGGAAGGCGTTCGCCAAAAGCGCAGCAAGGACGCTGCGCAACCGAGGCGAACGCACTATAAATCTGACGGCGCAATCGCACGACAATAATTATGCGGT
>SFHN01000156.1 GCA_004555635.1 [Eubacterium] saphenum | reverse complement strand
TGAATACAGCGCCGTATTTTTCCGAAAGCTCTTTAACCGCCTGCTCATTTCGCTCAAAAAACAGCGCAATTATTTTCCTGTCGTCCATACCGACCCCTCCCTTTTGCCTCATCTATATACTACCGATTTAGCGGGAAATATCTCAGCTTTTCCGAAAATTTTATCTTGGCTGCCATAAACACAACAGCAGATAAGCTGCCGCAGACGCAAAAATCCCCTCCTATGGATTATATCCCACGGGAGGGGGTGTCGTTGTCTTGTCGGAGTTATAGTATTTATATAGTACCGGCGGTTATTTCCCGCGATAGAACATCTCGGCAAACTGCGCGATAAGCTCCGCAGAGCCGTCCGTGCCGAGCGCGGAGCTGTCAACGCAAAGCTGATAGTTCTGCGGGCTGCCCCAGCGCTTGTCGGTGTAGTAGTTGTAGTAGGAAATGCGCTGCTTGTCAATTCGCTTTACATATTCCTCGGCGTGCTTTTCAGCTATTCCGTAATCGGAAACGGCGCGCTTTATCCTGTCCTCAAGCGGCGCGCTTATAAACACGTTGATTACGTTCTCGAAGTCGCGCAGCGCATAGTCGGCGCAGCGCCCGATGATAACGCAGGAGCTTTCGGACGCAATCTTCTGTATCGCGTTAAGCTGCGCGAAGAAAAGCGAGTCGTCAAACGGCACGCCGCCCTGCCCGTAGGTTGTCGAGAGCATATAGAGAAAGCTGTTCGTGCGGCGCTCATCGTTTTCCCTGAAGTGGTCGGCGTGTATGCCGCTCTCGCGCGCGGCGATTTCAAGCAGCTTGTTGTCGTAGAACTGCGCGCCAAGCAGGCTGCTGAGCTTTTCTCCGATAATCCGCCCGCCGCTGCCGTATTCTCTTGTGATGGTGATAACTCTGTTTGTCATACTGCAGCTTCCTTTCAGCCTGTCTTGCCCAGTATTATTTCCCGAAGTTCACTAACGTTTTGCGCGATAAACGCGGGGGAATAGCTTTCTAGCTCCTCGCGGCTTCTGAAGCCCCACAGCACTCCGCACGCGTCTATCCCCGCATTTCTCGCGGTCATCATATCCACGCTGCTGTCCCCGACGTAAAGCACCTCGCTCTTTTCGACGCCGTACTTTTTAATAAGCGCCTCCGCCGCCGACGGGTCGGGCTTTGTCGGATAGCCAAGCCCCGCGCCGAGAACCTCGCGGATATCCCCGCCGAATGCCGCTTCAATTAGCGTCTGCGAAAACTCGTGCGCCTTGTTTGTGTTGCATACGGCGACAACGCCGCGGGAATCCAGCTCACGAAGCAGTTCTTTGATACCGTCATACGGCACGGTACGGTCGGACTTGTGCTCGGAATAATACGCGCCGAAAATTTCAAGCGCCGCGTTTTGCTCCTTTTCGCCGCAGTTTTTCGGAAGCATTCGTTCGATAAGCTTCGGTATTCCGTTGCCGACAAACAGCTTGTATTCCTCCTCGCCGTGTGTGGGATAGCCCAGCCTTTCGAGCGTGTAGTTTCCCGCCGCGGCAAGGTCGCCGATTGTGTTAAGCAGCGTTCCGTCCAAATCAAATATAACAAGACGATACATGTGTATGCGCCCCCCTTTACTTTATATTTTAATTATACTACTGCAAAATGTTTATGTCAATCTTGAAATTGCTTTGGAAATGTGATATAATAGATAATGTATAATTACCTTTACAGAAAGGACACATCACAATGTTCACAGAAAACGAATTCAATGCACAGCTTAAGAAGCTTATAGCACAGCAGGAGCAGCTGCTTAACCGCCCCAATCCGAAGAGCAGCTTTTACAACGGGATTTACGACCGCTACGAAAACCCCGTTCTCACCGCGGAGCACGCGCCGATTATCTGGAGATACGACCTGTGCTACAAGGATAACCCGAACCTTATGGAGCGCCTCGGCGTAAACGCCGTGATGAACTCGGGCGCGGTTTATCTTAACGGGAAGTACTGCCTTGTGGCGCGCGTAGAAGGCTCGGACAGAAAGAGCTTTTTCGCCGTTGCCGAAAGCGATAAGCCCACAGAGGGCTTCCGCTTCAGAGATTACCCCGTTATCCTGCCCGACACCTGCCCCGAGGAAACCAACGTGTACGATATGCGCCTTACGCAGCACGAGGACGGCTGGATTTACGGAGTTTTCTGCTCCGAAAGCAAGGACACCTCGTCTAACGACCTGTCCGCCGCAACCGCGCAGGCAGGCATTGTCCGCACAAAGGACCTTGTAACGTGGGAACGCCTGCCGAACCTCATCAGCAAAAGCCCGCAGCAGCGAAACGTCGTGCTTCACCCCGAGTTCGTTGACGGGAAGTACGCGTTCTACACACGCCCGCAGGACGACTTTATCTCCACAGGCTCGGGCGGCGGCGTTTGCTTTGCGCTGTGCGAGGATATCACAAACCCAGTGCTTTGCACCGAGGAAAAGGTTATCTCCCCGAGAGTTTACCACACAATAACCGAGGTAAAGAACGGCGCAGGCGCAGTTCCGATTAAAACGCCGCGCGGCTGGGTTCACATCGCTCACGGAGTAAGAAACACCGCTGCGGGTCTGCGCTATGTAATCTACCTGTTCGTCACCGACCTTAACGACCCGTCAAAGCTCATCGCATCCCCCTCGGGACTGTTTATCGCACCGCAGGGCGAGGAGCGCGTCGGCGACGTGTCTAACGTTGTGTTTACCAACGGCGCAATAGTCCGCGAGGATGGAAGCGTGTATATATACTACGCGTCCTCGGATACGCGTATGCACGTTGCTTCCACAACCGTCGAAAAGCTCGTTGACTATGCGTTCAATACTCCTGCCGACCCGCTTCGCTCTGCCGACTGCGTAAAGCAGCGCTGCGAGCTTATCGCCAAAAATCTCTCAGCGGGCGCGGTGGTGTGATGGAATACTTTGACCTATACACCGCCGACAGGAAGCCACTCGGACGCAGCATACAGCGCGGCGTTCAGGTTCCGCGCGGGGAGTATCACATTGTCGTGCAGATTATGACGGTGAACCGCAAGGGCGAAATACTGCTGACGCAGCGCGTTCCCGAAAAGACAAGCGGCGGCAAGTGGGAGTGCTCGGGCGGCTGCGCGATTTCGGGCGAAACAAGCAGAGAAGCCGCCGTTCGCGAGCTTCGCGAGGAAACGGGGCTGCGCGTTTCGACAGAGGATATAACGCTCGAATGGACGCTGACAACCGACAGTATGCTCCGCGACTTTTACATTGTGACAAAGGACGCGCGTCTGGAGTCGCTTATGCTTCAGGCAACGGAAGTCTGCGCCGCGAAATGGGTTACGTTTGAGCGGTTGGAGGAAATGGTACATACCGGTCAGACCACGCGCACCGTCGCGAAGTGGCTAGACAATCGCCGTGAGGAACTTTTGCAGTACACCCGTATGGCAAGGCTCGGATAAAACCACCGGAGGAAAAGTTCTTGGATAAGTTGGACAAAAAACAGGCTATCCCTAAAATAAAATCGCTCGCCGAAAGCGGAAATGCAGCGGGAAACACCATCGAGGAGGTTTTCGCACGGTGCTATCTCGCCGTTCAGAAAACGCTCGGCATAACCCCTTTTGACGAGCAGCTTTCCGCTGCGCTTTCGATAAGCGAGGGAAAGATGATACAGATGCAGACGGGCGAGGGCAAGACCCTGTGCGCCGTCTTTGCTGCGTGCTACGAGGCAATCTGCGGCGGCAGCGTTCACGTTCTTACGTTCAACGACTACCTTGCCCGCCGCGACTGCGAGTGGATGAAGCCCGTCTACGACGAGATGGGTGTATCCGTTGGCTGTATTACCGAGGACACTCCGCGTGCCGAACGCGCCGAGCTGTATAAAAAGCAGGTGCTGTATATCACCGCAAAAGAAGCGGGGTTTGACTACCTGCGCGACTTCGTGTGCTTTGATACAGGGGAAATGTGCTTCCCCGAGAAGCTTGGCTTTGCGATAGTTGACGAGGCGGACAGCATTCTGATAGACGAGTCGCGCATTCCGCTTGTTATCGCGGGAGATATTGCCGTTGAAGAAAACG
>SFHN01000155.1 GCA_004555635.1 [Eubacterium] saphenum | reverse complement strand
CTCGCGCAGGCCCTTCATAGCGCGCTCCTTGGTGATGTCGCCCTCGCTCTTGCTGAAGCCGATTCCGTTCATACCCGTGCTGGAGCCTGCGTTTGAGGTCATAGCAATCACGGTGTTTTCAAAGGACACGTTTCTGCCCTGCGAGTCGGTGATTTTTCCCTCATCGAGAATTTGCAGCAGGATGTTCATAACATCGGGGTGCGCTTTTTCTATCTCGTCGAACAGAATGACGGAATAGGGGCGTCTGCGGACGCGCTCAGTGAGCTGACCTGCGTCATCGTATCCGACATATCCGGGAGGCGAGCCGATAAGCTTCGACACGCTGTGCTTTTCCATATACTCCGACATATCGAGCCTTATCAGCGGCTCAACGCTGTCGAACATTTCCTTTGCGAGCACCTTTACAAGCTCGGTTTTTCCTACGCCCGTTGGACCTACAAATATGAACGACGCGGGGCGGCGGCGCTCGGTGAGCTGAACACGTGTGCGCTTAATTGCCTTTGCGACAAGCTCGCACGCCTCGTCCTGTCCGATAATTTTGCTCTTGAGATTTGCCTCAAGGTCGCCGATACGCTTGTACTCCGCTTCCTTAATCTTGTTCGCGGGGATACCCGTCCAAAGCTCGATAACTCGCGACAGGTCGTCGAGAGTTACCTCAACGTTTTCAGCCTCGACCTTTACTGCAGCAATCTGCTCCTCGGTCTTTGCGATGGAGGTTTTCAGCTCCGCAAGGCGCTCGTAATCGATGTTTGTTTCCTCAGAGAGCCTTGATTCCTCGTCTTTCAGCTTTTCAAGCTGCTGCTTCAGCGACTCATATTCGGTAATCGCCTTGTTTTCAAGCGAGCAGTTTGCGCAAGCCTCGTCAAGCAGGTCAATTGCCTTATCAGGGAGAAATCTGTCGTTGATATAACGCTCGGAAAGCACGGCGCACATTCTTGCAACCGCAGACGGAACTCGCACCTTATGGTGGTTTTCGTAGTATTCCTTTATACCCTCAATAAGCTCGACTGTGTCCTCAATCGACGGCTCGTTTACCGTAACAGGCTGGAAGCGGCGCTCAAGCGCGCTGTCCTTTTCAATATACTTGCGGTACTCTGCAAACGTCGTTGCGCCGATAACCTGAAGCTCGCCGCGCGACAGAGCGGGCTTGAACATATTCGCGGCGTTCATAACGCCCTCGCTGTCGCCACCCGTGCCGACAAGGTTATGCACCTCGTCAACGAACAGAATGACGTTTCCTGCGTTCTTTATCTCGTCAAGCAGCGACTTAATGCGGCTTTCAAACTGACCGCGGAACTGCGTGCCCGCGATAAGCGCGGTGAGGTCAAGCAGGTAAAGCTCCTTGCCCTTAAGCCTGAAGGGAACGTCGTCGGAAGCAAGTTTCAGTGCGATACCCTCCGCAATCGCGGTTTTGCCGACACCCGGCTCGCCGATTAGGCAGGGGTTGTTTTTCGTGCGGCGTGAGAGTATCTGCAAAACGCGGTAGATTTCCTTGTCGCGGCCGATTATGCGGTCAATCTCGCCGTTAAGTGCGCGGCGCGTGAGGTTTGTGCAGTAAGTTTCGAGGCAGCGGCGCTTTTTGTCGGTTTTCTGCGATTTCTTCTTGCGGGAGCGTTCTTCCTCTTCCTCGGGCTTTTCGCCGCTTCCCGAAGGAGATTCGGAGCTTTTACCCGACATATCCCCAAAAAGGTTGCGCAGAAAGCTCGGAACCGTGCCCGCGCCTCCGCGCTCAAACAGCCCCTCGCCCTCTTTCTCGGAGTGTTCTTTTTCATCGGAGAGGTCATCTTCGTCGATTTCGTCCTCGCTTTCCTCAAAAACGGAGCTTAAATCCGAAAGCCCCATTCTTGCGAGCATTTCTTCGTCAATCTCGCCGTTTTCGCCGAAAACGCTGTCGCAAGCGCTCTCGAAATCTTCCTCGGAAATGCCCATCTGCTTCAGATAATCCGAAACCTGCGGAAGCCCCATTTCCTTTGCGCAGGGCAGGCATAAGCCCTCATTCTTGCGCTCCGTCCCGCTTATGGTGGAAATATACATCACAGCGGGTCTTTTTTTGCATCTTGTGCACATCATCATTTTCATTGTATGTTTCTCCTTTCGTCTGTTTTTATGTCAGAAGATTCAGTAAATCAAAATAGTAGAACTGCTTAAACAGTATCGTTTCGTCAATCGTCATCTCATTGATAAACACGACGTTTCCGCCCGAAAGCGTGATGATAAGGCGCAGTCCCGCGCATACGACAAGCAGGGTAACAAGCCCCTCCAAAAGTCCGAAAAGCCCGCCGCACAGCGCGTTTATCTTACCCAGAAGCGGAATTTTGTTCACTATCTCGAGCGCTCCGGCAACAACGGAAAGCACAATCGAAATCACCGCAAACACTACAATAAACACCAGCGTCTGCGCGAACATCTCAAAGCAAGGGCGGACGACGTTATCCACAACAGCGCTTTTTACCGAAGCCGTGCCGTCTGTCATCAGCAAAACGACAAAGCGTACCGCTGTTACCGTTCCGCTTTTAAGCTCCTCAGCGTCGCTGCCTAAAAACACGGGAAGCGCTTCCCCTACTGCGGAGGTGTATTCGCCGAACTTCTCGAAAAAGTCGGATTTAACGGCGTTTACCGCAATATACTGCGCCACGGCAAGCTTTCCTAAGCCGTGCTTCTGAAGCTCCACCCTCGTAAAATCAGCGGTCTTTGCGTTAACCGATGAAAAGTCGGTGCCCTTGTCTATGCCGAACACGGTCAAATCCACCTGCTCTATTCCTGTTTCGGAAAGGTCAAGGTCGCTAAGCTCAACAACCACCTTTTCCGTGCCGCTGAAATTAAGCTGAACATCACCCGCTGGTGTGCCCGAAACCAGCACCTTGTCGTAATCAAGCTTATCAATGCCGTAAAGGACAACCGAGTCCATCGCTTCGTCAAGCGTCTTATCGACGGTGTTTTCAAGCGGCTGCTCTACCATAGACTTATACAGAGCCTCCGTCACCGGTTTGCTGACTGTCACAGCGCAGGCAAAAGCTACTATTACCGCGGCAGCGCTTACAACTGCGCCTGCAAAGCCTTTCTTATACCCTGCAAAAACCATTCCGATAAGCACGGCGGCGGCGAACAGATCATAGATTAAATAATATTCCAAGCTCATAATTCTCCTTTTGGGTGTATCACAGATTTACTTGCTGCACGATGTTATAGCCAAGCAGATAGGCGCTGTTGCCGATGATTTTCAAATCGGAATACACATCGTCAAGCTCGTATTCCTTGAGTGGCTCAAGCGATGAGTTGTACAAGATTATCTTATCCGTTGAAAGAACGTACAGCTTGTCGCCCTCCGTGTCAAATGCAACAGGCTGCGAAAGCAGCACGGAGTTCTGCGCTTCAAGCTTGCTGTTATAGGACACCGCAATACTGCCGTTCGTTACGCTGTCGCGGAAAATCATATAGTGCGCTTTTTTGCACTCGGGAATTGCACAAACAAGCCTGCCGAAGCTGCCGCTCGAAAGCACCTCGCCGGTATCGCGGTCAAGCAGGAAATTTCCTCCCGCCGTCACGACATAAACGCCGTCTGAGCAAGCCTCAACCGAATACGTCATTTCGGAGCCTACCTGAGTTTCCCACAGCAGGTCTTCGGTGTCGGTACTAATATCTATGCGGGCAGTGCTTAGAATAAGCTCGCCGCCCTTTTCTCCGAGCATTGTCATATAGAGGATTTTTCCGTTGTCGGAAAAGCAAAGCTGCATTATCTTTTTGTTCGGGGAGAAATAGCGGAAAATCCGCTCGCCCTTTGCGTTGTAGACATAGAGCGTATTTGCGAAGCGCGTGGAGGTTGTGACGATTGCGGAGCGCTCGTCAGGTCCCATAACCCCGAAAACTATTGTATCCTCGGCAAGCGCGGAGAATACCTCTCCCGTTCTCGAAAAGCACTTGAAGTCGTGTCCGTTTCTGTCGTAAATCAGCACTCTTCCGCCCTGCGCCGATGAAGCGGGGTTCTGAAAGCCGTGCTGCTCGCTCATAATGTTGCCGCCCTC
>SFHN01000154.1 GCA_004555635.1 [Eubacterium] saphenum | reverse complement strand
CTCAGCCATCTGTCCAAACGTAAATATTTTGCTCTCAGCTTTCGCTGACTTTAACATTATATCACACGGGGCTTGTTTTGTCAAGAGGTTTTTTGAAAATTTAGGCGGATTTTCTTGTTTGACGTAAAATGACGTATTTTCAGGAGTTTTTTTGCCCTTTTAGATAACATATACTATATTTTACAATGTTGTTATTGACATATCGGACAAATTGGAGTATAATGTATATGAATATTGTGGAAGTATACCCATATATTCGATAACACAGCTTACAATTCTGACGGGGCATATTGTGGCTCGCCCGCGTCGCGTAATTTCGGAGGTATAAAACTATGTCGGATTACATCAGAAGACTTCCCGTGTATCTGCTGCTGGATTGCAGCGGGTCTATGTCGGGAGAGCCTATCGAGGCTGTTAAGCAGGGAATAAAGGCTCTGCTGCTTGAGCTTAAGGGCGACCCCAAGGCTCTTGAAACCGCCTGCCTTTCGGTCATTACGTTCAACAGCAGCGCACGGCAGATTTCCCCGCTGACGGAGCTTATGCTTTTCAAGGAGCCTGAGCTTACTGCAGGCGGAGCTACCGCAATGGGCGCGGCGCTTGAGGTTCTCGCAGAGTGCATTAAAAACGAGGTGCGCACCACCACTGCTACGCAGAAGGGCGACTGGAAGCCACTTGTTTACCTGTTCACCGACGGCGCGCCTACCGATAACATCGACCAGGGCATTGAAGCGCTGAAATCTCTCTCCGTCGGCAATATCATAGCCTGCGGCGCGGGCGCTTCCGCGAACGTCGCAACGCTTAAGAAGATAACGAACAACGTTGTTCTTATGAATAACCTTACCGCGGGCGACCTCGCGCAATTCTTCGCGTGGGTGTCAAGCTCCATCAAGGCGGCTTCCAGCAGCATAGACGCAAAGCCGGGCGACCCGATTCAGCTTCCGCCGCCGCCGCAGGGCTTTGTTATCGTACCGTAAGCGGGGTACCTTATGAACACTAACAACGAAAACGACATCACAAAGAGCGGTGACGCTCTTTCGGGGGAAAAGCCGCCCGTTATTCCCGAGGCAGCGTATCTTCCCGACAGCATTCCGATAGGCGAAAAGCCGCCGGTAATTCGGGAGGCGGCATATCTTCCCGACAGCATTCCGATAGGCACCGTGCCTATCGTGCCGGAGTCGCCGTTTATCCCCGACAGCATTCCTGTCGGCGCAGGACAGCCTACGCATATGTCAGACAGCGAGGTTATTGCTCACACCGCGGGTGTTTGGCAGTACAAGGAGATATCCGACGACGGGACGGAGCAGCACAGCGAGTTCCACCAAAAGCGCATTGAAAAGCCCTACGGCGAGATTGTTGCGGCAAGAGTCCGCGGCAAAAAGCACAAGCACGAGGGTACAAACTGCGATGACTTTTTCGAGTGCGCTATGACGGACGACTTCGCCATTTGCGTTGTTTGCGACGGTGCAGGCTCAAAGCGGCTTTCGCGCATAGGAGCGCGGGTTTGCTCGGAAACAGCTGTTTCGTTCCTGAAAGAAGTTCTCGAGCAGATGTTCGTTGCATTCCCCGAGGTGAAAGCGGGGCTTGCGGCAGATATGCAGTCGGCGGAGTTTATGGACAGCTGCACGAAGATTGTTATGCAGCTTCAAGAGAGCGTCCGCAAGGGCTTTGAAGCGCAGAAGCAGAAGCTTTCCGAGATAGAAAACGACGAGGCGTATATCAGCGCGCTCGGGCGCTCGCCCGTTTTAAGCGACCTTTCTGCCACATTTTTGGCGGCGGTGGTTATCCCGCTTGAAATCGGAGGAAAGCGCAGCAGCTTTATGGCAAGTGTACAGATAGGCGACGGCTGTATCTGCGCGATTGACAGCTCGGCGGACGCGGAGCACTGCTTCAAGCTTATGGGCGAAGCGGACAGCGGCAAGTTCTCGGGAGAAACCGATTTTATCAGCGACAGGAACACCGACCCTGCGGCGCTTGCGGGCAGGACGCGCGTCAGCCGCGGCGAGTCCGATGTGATTATGCTGATGTCGGACGGCGTTGCTGACGACTACTTCCCCGTAACCTCGATGATGAAGCGGCTGTATCTCGACCTTTGCCTAAATAATATTCTTCCCGCAGAGGGGGAGCATTCCGAAGCGAAAGAGCCTGCTCCATTAACCTATGCGTCGGTTTCGGCTAAGCGGGAAAACGTTGCGCTTCAATATGCAAAGCAGCTTATTAAGGACAGCACCGAGGACGAGGTGAACGCGCTCTGGAACAGAAAGAGCGAGCTGTTCTGCCACTCGCTGGAGGCTTACGAAATAGCTCTCGGCGACACTCCCGAGGAGCGGCTGCGCGTCTGGCTTGACAACTACAACGAGCGCGGCAGCTTCGACGACCGCACGCTGGCGGTTATTCGGCTGTTCCCGCAGCAATGATGTAATAAAGTAATCCCGAAAGGATAATAATGTATGAGAAGCGGTGAAATACTCGCTGCTACGCTGGATAACGGCGAAACAATACAATATGTTTACGACGCGAACGCGCCGCGCGGCGGTATGAAGCACACGTTTTTTACACCCGACAAAAAATACGCGGTGCAGTTCTTCAACAACCCGCGCGACGCGGCGAATGTTCAGCTTCAGGACCGAATTCGCTCGATAGTAGGACGCTATAACCCGACGCTGTCGGAGGAGGAGGGCGGCGCTCTCGGCAACACGAAAAAGACGGCGGACTACTTCAAGACCCGCTTCTGCTGGCCGGTTGCGACGATAACCTATCCCGAGTTCGGCATTGTCTGCCCGACCTATCCGCAGAACTTTTTCTTCGGCGACGGTGCTTCGCAGTGCCTTAACCTAAAGGGAAAGGACAAGAAGAGCAACTGGTTCACGGGACGGAACAGAAAGTACCTCGCAGACTCCGAGCGCGGAGATTTCCGCAGTATGCTTGGCGTTGCGATAGGGCTGTCGCGCACTGTCAGAAGGATGCATCAGGCGGGCCTTGCGCACAGCGACCTGTCCTGTAATAACGTGCTGATTGACCCGAAAACGGGAACGGCGGTGGTTATCGACATAGACTCGCTGGTTGTTCCGGGGAAATATCCCCCCGAGGTTTGCGGCACGCGAGGGTATATCGCGCCCGAGGTGCTTTCGACGCTCGACAAGGAGTTCTCCGACCCCGCGCGAAAGCTGCCCTGCGTGCAGACCGACCTGCACGCGCTGCCTGTTTTGATTTATGAGTATCTCTTCTGCCGTCACCCGCTGATTGGACCTAAGATATACTCCACCGAGTCGGCGGAGCAGGACGACTTTTTGTGTATGGGACCGATGGCAACCTTCATCGAAAACCCCGATGACACCTCAAACCGCCCCGCAGACCTTGACTACACGATTTCTACATTGTCAAAGGGGCTGGAGCGGCTGTTTATAAGAGCGTTTGTAGACGGGCTTCACAATCCCTCCGAGCGCCCCTCCGCGATGGAGTGGGAAACGGAGCTGCTTAAGGCTTGGGACAGGCTTCTTCCCTGCGAAAACCCCGCCTGCCCGAAAAAGTGGTATATCCACCGCGACGGCAGCGACGAATGCCCGTTCTGCCACACAAGGCGGCGCGAAAAGGCGGTTCGGTTAGTGCTGAAAAGCGAGGAGCGGGGGAGAAAGGGAGTTTTCCGCGACAAGAGCGAGCTGCTTGTTTACGACAGAATGCCGCTTTACAGCTGGCACGTTTTCGCGAACGTTCACAACGACGAAAAAGCGTCCGCCGATATGCGCGCATATGTTGCGAAGCAGGGTGGCAGGTGGCTGCTCGTAAACTACGGCATTGACGGTATGACCTCTCCATCGGGGCGGCTGGTTCCGAAGGGCAGCGCAGTGGAGCTTTCCGACGGCGCAGTTTTCCGTATGACGGACAGGGAAAACGGGCTTCTATGCGAGGTCGTGACATAATATCTCCAAAATATACACAATATTTTTACGAAAGGACAGAACACTTTATGGCAAAGTTTGGATTAACGGACAGCGAAGTCGCCGAGAGCAAAGCAAAATACGGCGACAACAGTATGACCGAGCA
>SFHN01000153.1 GCA_004555635.1 [Eubacterium] saphenum | reverse complement strand
CCACTATGCCCTGGCCGGTCATCGTCGCGAACGCGCAATTCCCCAGGCAACGAATCGACCATCACGGCCACACCGGGCATCCCAGCAAACCGCTCCAACGGCCACTGATACGACAACCCATGCGCCACCTGCTCCAACGTCCACTCACCGCTGCCAAAACTTATCAAATCCGCACCAGAATCGACCAATATCGACGGCATCACCGTGTCGCTCCAATAGTCGTAATGCGCGAAACGGCGCAGCGAAGCTTCTAGTCCGCCTATGGAAATCTCCGTATTCGGAAACAGGCGTTTCAGCGCCTTGCAGTAGGTTATCACGGCGCGGTCGGGTCGCCTGCCGCCTATTCCGCCGGGTGAATAGGCGTCGTCGTTGCGCTTTTTCAGAGCGACAGTATAGTTCGACACCATACTGTCAATGTTTCCGCCCGACACCATAAAGCAGTATTTCGGCTCGCCGAGCTTTTTGAAATCAGCGTCGGACACGGGCTGTGCGATTATTCCGACGGTAAATCCCGCCGCCTCTATCATTCGCGAAATTATTGCAATACCGAACGTGGGGTGGTCAACATATGCGTCGCCCGTAAGGCAGATGAAATCAAGCTGCTCTATCCCCCGCTCCTCCATATCCTTTCGTGATACAGGTAAAAACGGCATTTTCACCGCTCCTTTGCGTTTTTTTATGAACGAAGCTTCCGCTCGTTCCACTCCTGTTTTGTCATAAGCACCTGACGCGGCTTTGAGCCTTGCGTCGGTCCGACAACGCCGAGGCGCTCCATCTGGTCCATAATCTTTCCCGCGCGGCTGAACCCAAGCCCAAGCCTGCGCTGAAGCGCGGATGTGCTTGCCGTGCCGACCGAAATAACATAGTCAACCGCGTCCTCAAGCTTGTCGTCGAATTTCTCGTCCTCGCTGTCGAATATGCCCGATTTGTCATCGCCTGCCGCCATCTCTGCCTGACGCTCAATCTCACGCATAATGCTCTCGTCATATTCAACCGAGAATGCCTGCTTGATGTGGTCAACAACGCGCTCTACTTCGTCGTCGGAAACGTAGCAGCCCTGAAGTCGTATCGGCTTAGGCACGCCGACGGGCTGATACAGCATATCGCCGTTTCCGAGCAGCTTTTCAGCGCCGCTTGCGTCAAGAATTACGCGGCTGTCTATCTGGGAGGCAACCATCAGCGCGATACGGCTCGGGATATTGCCCTTTATAAGTCCCGTAACAACCTGCACGGTAGGCTTCTGCGTTGCGATTACAAGGTTCATACCCGCGGCACGCGCCTTTTGCGCAAGGCGGACAATGCTGTCCTCAACGTCCTTAGGCGAAGCCATCATAAGGTCGGCAAGCTCGTCAATGAAAATGACTATCTGCGGCATCGGGTTAAGGTCGTTGTCAAAGCGCGCCGCAAGCTCGTTGTAGCCCTCGATGTTGCGCACGTTGTTTTCGGAGAACAGCGAATAGCGGTTCTCCATTTCTGTAACAGCCCACGCGAGCGCGCCCGCCGCCTTTTTCGGGTCGGTCACTACGGGGATAAGCAGGTGCGGAATGCCGTTGTACATCATAAACTCAACCTGCTTTGGGTCTATCATTATAAGGCGAACATCGTCGGGCGTTGACTTCATAAGAATGGACATAATAATCGAGTTAACACAGACGGATTTACCCGAGCCTGTTGTACCCGCGATAAGCAGGTGGGGCATTTTTGAAACGTTGCAGGTAACGGTGCTGCCGCTTATATCCTTTCCGAGAACGGAGAGGAGCTTTTTATCAAAGCTCTTTCTGAAGTCATCGGTGTCGATAAGTTCGCGGAAGAAAACCGTTTCGCGAATTGCGTTCGGCACTTCTATGCCGACTGCCGCCTTTTCGGGGACTGCCGCAATTCGCACGCCGGAAACGCCTATATGAAGCGCAATATCCTCGGCGAGGTTCTGCACCTTGCTGATTTTTACGCCGGGAGCAAGCTGAAGCTCATAGCGTGTTACGGAAGGTCCTCGCGCGGCGCCTGTGTAAACCGTTTCCACTCCGAAGCTCTTTATTGTCGCGACAAGCTTGTCCGCTGTCGCGCGGATTTCGTTGCGTATGTCGGCGTTAGGAACGCTGTGCTTTACGGGATTAAGCAAATCGACAGACGGAAGCTCAAACGCCTCAACAACGCGGTACTCCTGCTTCGGCCTTTCGGGCGCGGTATTCTTGAACACGTTCACAAACGGCTCTACGGGACGGTTATCAACAATTTCGGGCTTCTTTTCTGACACGATATCATCAATGTCAAGCGACAGCTCCGCCTCGTCCGACTCGGATATCTCCGCCGTTTTTGTGGACAAATCCGATGTCGTGCGGCTTTCGGCGGGCGCGTTTACTATCCTCGATACGCGCGCGGGCTTGCCGTGTTCCTTCTCAAACTCGCTTAATGCGTCAACAATCGGGACAAGCTCTGCGTTCTTGTCCTCGAGCGGGTCGGCGGGTTCTTCCTCGCGCATAATGGGGTGCTTTTTCTCCATATATTTGCGGAGCTTTTCGAGCATTTCCTCGCCCGAAACTGCCTCGGAAGGCTCGGGGATTTCAGGCTCGGCAGGCGGTACCTTGCGCCCTAAGACGGGACTTGGAGCGGGCGCGGGAGCCTGTACAGGCTCGGGGGCAGGTTCGGGTGCGGGCGGCTCGGCGCTTATGTTATCCATAACGGATTTAAGCTGTTCCTCGCGCGCTCTTGCACGCTGCTCGCGCTCTACCTCGGCGAGGGCGCGCTTGCGCTCCTTTTCAAGCTCGCGCTCCTCCGCAGCGGCGCGGTATTCCTCCTCGGCTATCGCGCGCTCCTGCTTGCGGCGCTCGTGGTAGTCGGCGGCGGCTGCGCCCGTGTCCTTTGCGACCGAAGAAATCCACGCGGCAACCTGCGGAAGCGTCAGATTCGTCATAAGGAATACGCAGACCACCGCAACGATTACGATAATAATGCCTGCGCCGACCTTTCCGAGAAACAGCAGCGGTACGCCGATAATCAGCGCAAAGAAGCCGCCGCCGCGAAGCTCAAGACCGCTCGCATAAAGGTTCTTTACAAGCTCGCCGAAATTCTCGCCGTTTACCTTTCCGCAGAGGAATATTTCTGCGGCGGCGCACACCATAAGCACGCACAAAATGCTCTTTAGTACGGCAGACAAAACGGTGCTTCTCGTTCTGTTAAGCGACAGAATGATTGCCGCGTATATCATAACGGGACCAACAACGTAAGCGCCGACGCCGAACAGACCGTGAATTACGTCATAAAGCGCAGTCCACCCGTCGGAGCCTTTGACTATCGACAAAAGCGTGAAAACTATTCCTAAGGCGCAAAGTATTACCGACGCAATGCGTCTGCGGTGGGTTTCACGCTCGAGCGCCTCCTGACGTATGCGCTGTGCTTCAAGTTCCGCTGCCTTTTTGCTGCGGGATTTTCCTGTAGAGGGCTTGCTCTTTCCCGTTGCGGAAGTTGACCGTGCTGCATTTTTTCTTTCTGCCATTTTCTTCTCCCTTTATGTATATTTTCCCCTAATCAACCAATAAGTAGCTGCGAGAGCGTGTTGCCTGTGATATGCTCCCACAGACCGCCCGCAACGCAAAGCGTGCCTATAACGGCGGTGTATATTCCGAAAACGATGAACCTGTCTTTTTTTATCAGCCATTCGACAAGCTTAATAGCTGCAATTCCGACAACCGCCGCTATTACAAAGCCAAGAGCAAGCATTGCCCAGTCAAGCTCCGCTTCGCTTTGTATTGCTTCGCCTAACTCCAGAACGCTGCCGCCGAGGATTGCGGGAATGCCGAGAATGAATGCGAAGCTCACCGCCGTCTGCTTGTCAAGACCGCAGAAGAAGCCCGCCGCTGTTGTTGAACCCGAGCGCGACACTCCCGGAAACAGCGCAACGCACTGAAATGCGCCGATAACAAGCGCGTCCTTTATCGTCAAATCCTCGCCCTGCTTTGTGCCCTTATTGCACCTGTCGCAGAGGAACAGAAGCATTGCCGTGAACAGAAACGCTATACCCTCACACCCGATATCCCCATCGCCCTGACAACCGGTAAAGAAGTCCTTTACAAGATACGCGG
>SFHN01000152.1 GCA_004555635.1 [Eubacterium] saphenum | reverse complement strand
TCAAGAAGCGCTACAACCTCGGCAAGTAAATTGCGGAAAAAGACAGGCGCTGATTCAGTCAGACAGCAGAACTCACGCATGAGCATTTGTGCGTGAGTTTTTGTCGTCTATGGGAGAGAAAAATGGAGTATAAAACGATTTTGCGCCCGTGCGAGGCGAGATTTGTCGAAAAGAAGTCGGAATTTATCGGATATCTTTGCCCCGTAGAGAGCGAGGAGCAGGCGCTTGCGTTTATTAACGAGGTGCGCGCGCTGCACAGAAAGGCAACGCACAACTGCTACGCCTATATCCTTCGCGAGAACAACACCGCCCGCCACAGCGACGACGGCGAGCCGGGCGGCACGGCGGGCGTGCCGATTTACGAGGTGCTTCGCAAGGAGGGGCTGACCGACATCTGCTGCGTTGTTACGCGGTATTTCGGCGGCATTCAGCTCGGCGCGGGCGGGCTTGTAAGGGCGTATACCCGCGGCGCAAAGGACGCGGTTGATATCGCGCAGAAGCGTCTTATGGCGCAGGCGGAGCGGATTGAGGTTTCGGTTGAATATCCGCTGTACGGAAAGCTCCCCGCGGTTTTTGCGGAGTATGACGCGCGCGTCGAAAACGAGGAGTTCTCCGACGGGGTTAAGCTCACCGTATGCATTCGCGAGGAAAACGCCGAGCCGCTTAAAGCAAAGCTGATTGACACCTGCAATGGGAATGCGTCTGTTAAAACTGTACAAAAACTGTGGTATGATTTTGCGTAACATTCACAAAATATGTATCGAAAAAAGGTTTTTGCGGTCTTAAAAATGTATGTAATAATATAGGGATAATTCCGAGGGGGGAGAGCTATGCTTCCGCGCGAGCGAACAATCGAAAACGAAAAGGTGATACTGAGCGAATACGCCTGCAAATCCGCCGACAGCAGGGGCAGAAAAACTCCCGAGCCGCCCTGCGATTTCCGCACTGATTTTCAGCGCGACCGCGACAGGATTATACATTGTAACGCGTTTCGCAGGCTTAAGCACAAAACGCAGGTGTTCCTTATCCCGCACAGCGACCACTACCGCACGCGGCTCACGCATACGCTTGAGGTGAGCCAGATTTCCCGCACGGTTGCCTGCGCGCTCGGACTTAACGAGGATTTGACGGAGGCAATCGCGCTCGGTCACGACTTAGGGCATACGCCGTTCGGTCACGACGGTGAGCGGGCGCTTGCCGCTTTGCTGCCGCAGGGCTTTTCGCACAACGAGCAGAGCAGGCGGGTTGTCGAGGTTATCGAAAAGGACGGCAAGGGGCTTAACCTCACTTGGGAGGTTATCGACGGGATTGTCGGACACACGGGAAAGGCGACGCCCCCGCACACGCAGGAGGGTATGGTTGTGCGCTTCTGCGATAAAATCGCGTACATCAACCACGATATCGAGGACGCGATACGCGGCGGCGTAATCAGGCAGAGCGACCTTCCTGAGTTCCCTGTGCGGGTGCTCGGCGAAACAAAGTCGCAGCGCATAACAACGCTCGTTCGCAGCCTTGTGGAAAACAGCGGCGACAGCATTCGTATGGACGACGAGGTAAAGCGCGCGCACGACGAGCTTCGCAGCTTTATGTTCGAGCGGGTTTACCGCGCGGAGCCTACCGTTGCCGAAAAGGACAAGGCGTGGCACATCGTCGAGTATCTTTTCCGCTATTTCAAGGAGCACACCTCAAAGCTCCCCGAGCTGTATCTTCGGCTTGCCGAGGAGTACGGCACCGACACCGCGGTGGGCGATTTTATCAGCGGTATGACCGACGACTATGCCGTAAGCTATTTCAAGGAGCTGTGTATTCCAAAGGGCTGGAACGGCACGAAATAGCACGGGTTATATAATGAAAGGTGGTGGGGAAGATGGCTTTTTCAGAGGATTTCATACGCGAGCTTCACGATAAGAACGATATCGTTGACGTTGTGGGAAGCTACATTGAATTAAAGCGCTCCGGAAATACTATGTCTGCCCGCTGCCCGTTTCATTCGGATAGCACACCGTCTTTTCACGTTTTCCCGTCAACCGAGAGCTTTTTCTGCTTCGGCTGTCAGGCGGGCGGCGATGTGATTACCTTTATCCGCAGGATAGAGAACCTCGAGTATGTAGAAGCGGTGCGGTTTTTAGCGCAGCGCGCGGGTATGGAAATGCCCGAGGAAAAGGCGGACGGCACGGCGCAGCTTCGCAGGAGGCTGTTTGAGCTTAACCGCGCGGCGGGGCGCTACTGGCACCAAAAGCTGATGTCCGGGAGCGGCGCGGCGGGTATGAGATATCTCACCGACCGCGGACTTACGGAGCACACGATAAGGCGCTTCGGGCTTGGCTATGCCGCGGACGACTACCACGATTTGCAGAATTACCTGCGAACGCAGGGCTTTACCGACTTCGAGATGGAGGACGGCTCGCTGCTTGCGCGGTATGAAAAGAAGGTCTACGACAAGTTCAGAAACCGCGTTATGTTCCCGATTTTTGACGTCAGGGGGAACATCATCGCATTCGGCGGGCGCATTCTAGTGTCCGACACAAAGGCGCCGAAGTATCTCAACTCAAACGAAACGCTGATTTTCCACAAATCGGACAACCTCTTTGCGCTTAACTACGCGAAAAACTCCAAGGCGGATTACTTCATTCTCTGCGAGGGCTATATGGACGTTATCGCGATGCATCAGGCGGGCTTTGACAGCGCGATAGCCTCGCTCGGAACGGCGTTCACGGAAAGTCAGGCGAGGGTCATCAGCCGTATGGGAAAGAAGGAGGTTATCCTTGCCTACGACAGCGACGGTCCCGGTCAGGCGGCTGCCGCAAAAGCGATAAATATTTTTGCAAAGCTCGGTATGTCCGCGCGTGTGCTTAAAATGCAGGGCGCAAAGGACCCCGACGAGTATATAAAGAAGTTCGGCGCAGAGGCTTTCAAAGGGCTGCTTGAAAAATCCGAAAACGCTATGGATTTCGAGATGGACAAGCTGCTTATCGGCATTGACATAAACACCGAAGCGGGGCGCTCGCAGTACCTGAAAAGGGCGGTGGATTTTCTCGCGGGAGTAAACGACGACCTTACGCGGGAGGTGTATATTTCCCGCGCGGTAAAGCTTGCGGGCGTGCCGTCCGAAACGGTGCGCTATGCGGTGAACGGGGAGATTTCCCGCCGCAGAAAGCGTCAGGCGCGCGACGAAACGCGTATGCTTATCCACCCGAACACGCGCGACAGCATTAACCCCGATGCGTACAAGCAGCCCCGCGAGGAAAAAGCGGAGCGCGGGATTATTTGCTGCCTTTTCCACAACCCCGAAAAGCTTTCGCATATCAGGAAAACGCTTAGCGGCGGCTTTGCGACTGAATTTAACAAAAAGGTTTATGATTTTCTGGCACAGCGTATCGACGAGGGGAGAACGCCCGATATTTCCATATTCAACGAGGTATTCACCAACGACGAAATGGGCAGAATAATGGCGACAATCAGCGATGAGATGTTCGCGTATTCGCCCGACGTGCTTGACGACTATATAAAAACGCTTAACGAATTTGCTTTGGGAAAAGAACAAAAGAACATCGCCGATATGACCAACGACGAGCTGCTGGCATATATGGCAAAGTTAAAGGAGATAAAGAAATAATGACCACGGAAAACCGCAACGAAACACCGAAGATTTTAGAGGAGCTTGTCAAAAAGGGAAAGCAAAACGGCAGCCTTACCTCAAAGGAAATCACAAACGTGCTGGAGGAGCTTAACTACGACGACGAGCAGATGACCCAGACGTTTGAGCTTCTGGCGGGAATGAATATCCGCATTGAGGACAACTTTGAGGCGGATATGGACATCGACTCGCTGATGGATATGGTCGAGCGCGACGATGCCGAGGAATACGAAGCCGACTCGGTTCTGGCGGACGACTCCGTAAAGCTCTACCTGAAGGAAATCGGCAGAATACCGCTGCTTACCACCGAGGAGGAGCTTGAGCTTGCCGAGCGAATGGCAAACGGCGACCCGTATGCGAAGAAGCGCCTCAGCGAAGCAAATCTTCGCCTTGTCGTAAGCATCGCGAAAAAGTACGTCCGCCGCGGAATGCAGTTCCTTGA
>SFHN01000151.1 GCA_004555635.1 [Eubacterium] saphenum | reverse complement strand
GAGATTGGGTTTTCGCCTCTGTTTGAAGCATTTTCAGGCGGGCGGAATATCCAACAACAAATATGTAGTTATTGATATGTCACGAAGAATAGGGGGTGGATTATGTTTTCCGTTGCAATATGCTCGGGGGATAAACAGCTTGCGGAGATGACCGAGCGGTGGATATCGCAGAACGAGCGCGTTTCCGGCGGGGTTGTCCTTTACGCGGACGAAAAAAAGCTCGCCGAGGACATCGTGTCGGGCAGGCGTTTTGACCTGTATATTCTTGGCATAGTCCGTCCCGAAGCCGTGGGAATAAAGCTCGGAGAGCTTATCCGCAGCACGGGCAGCGCCGCATCAATAGTATATGTGACCGACGGCGAGGAATATGCCTTTCAAGCGTACAGGCTGCACGCAATCCGCTATCTGATTATCCCCGTGGAGGAGCAGGAGCTTTTCTCTGCGCTTGAGCTTGCGTACGGGATTTACCTGAGTCGCCCCTGCTCTACGATTTACGTCAAGAACGCGGGTGAGGTTACTATCCTCAACACCGACGACATAATGTATGTTGAAAATGCCGTCCGCGTGATGACCTACAACCTGAACAACGGAGGCAGAGCTGTCGGAAAGCGCCGCAATATTTCGTTTGAAGCAGCGCTGGAGCCGCTATCGCAGCTGCCGAATTTCATTCAGCCGCACAAGAGTTACTTTATCAATTTGAACTATGTCAATGCGCTTGAAGGTGACTCGATTGTAATGGAAAACGGCGCGGTTATCCCCATCAGCCGAAAGAACCTGCCGAATGTACGCAGGCAGTACAACGCGTTTGCGCTTCAGCTAAACAGAGCGTAAATTTCCCGAACAATAAGTAAGAACACCCGGAAAGAAAAGTCTTTCTGGGTGCATTTTTTATAACTCCGAGTGTTACTTCTCAGCGAGAAGCTTCTCTGCGCTTGCAAGCTTTACGCAGGTGCAGAAAATCTCCATAGCGGAGCGAAGCTCGTCAACCGTGGGATAGGTCGGTGCGATACGGATATTGCTGTCGTGAGGGTCGTTTCCGTAGGGGTAGGTTGCGCCCGCGCCCGTCATAACAACGCCTGCTTCCTTCGCAAGCGATACAATCCGTTTTGCGCAGCCGTCAAGCGCGTCAAAGCTGATAAAGTAGCCGCCCTTGGGGTGCTGCCAAGCGCCGATTCCGAGCGGAGAAATCTCTCTTTCGAGCAGCTCAAGAACAACGTCAAACTTCGGCTTTATAATTGCGGCGTGGCGCTTCATCTGCGCCTTAATGCCGTCAAGGTCCTTGAAAAAACGAACGTGGCGAAGCTGATTAAGCTTATCAAAGCCGATTGTCTGATAGGTCATCTGGCTCTTTACAAAGTCAATATTCGCTTTGCTAGCCGCCATAACCGCGACGCCGCTTCCCGGGAACGAAACCTTAGATGTCGAGGCAAACTCGAACACCATATCAGGATTGCCCGCTTTTTTGCACTCGTCGAGAATGTTAAGCAGGCTGTCGCAGTCGTCTGACAGATGGTGAACGCAGTATGCGTTATCCCAGAAAATACGGAAATCCTTTGCAGCAGGATTCAGTGCAGCCATACGCTTTACAACCGCGTCAGAGTAGGTTATGCCCGTCGGATTTGAGTACATCGGAACACACCAAATGCCCTTTATCTGCTCATCAGAGGATACAAGGCGCTCTACCTCGTCCATATCGGGACCGTCTGCCTTGTACGCAACGGTTATCATCTCGATACCGAGCGACTGGCAGATTGCAAAATGCCTGTCGTAGCCGGGCGCAGGACAGAGGAACTTCACCTTGTCGTTTTTGCACCACGGCTTGTCGCTGCCGAGAACGCCAAGCTGAAGCGCGCGGATAATCGTGTCGTACATAAGCTGAAGCGACGAGTTACCGCCGACGAGGATTTCGTCTGCTGCTACGCCGAGCATATCTGCGAACAGCTTCTTCGCCTCTGGAATACCGTCGAGTACGCCGTAGTTGCGGCAGTCAAAGCCGTTCTCCGCCTTGTAGTCAATCGGGAGATTCATCATTTCCATAGACAAATCGAGCTGCGCGGGTGCAGGCTTTCCGCGCGACATATCAAGCTTAAGCCCCTTTGCCTTATGCTGTGCATATTCCTGCTCGAGCCGAGCCTTTTCAGCCGCAAGCTGCTCTTTGTTCATTTCGTTATAAAGCATTACGAATATACCTTTCTAAAATCAATTATCGGGAGTTGCAGACATAGCTATCCCATTACATTGAATATTATATCAGCTGCTCCGACTTTTTGCAAGCTGTTTTTTGCACTCTTGCAAAAAAACAACGCATTTTCGGTGAAATGCCCCAAAAAAAGCAATAAGCCGTGCCTCTCTTGTTGAAAAAGCGTAGTAAATATGCACATTTCTTACATTTTCCGCGGTCACCTTTCCAAAAGCTGCTTTGCACGCGCGAGGAGCACTGACTTATCGTTTTCAAGCTCCCCGTCGATAACCTCGGAAAGGAGCTGCGAGAGAACTTCCCCCAGCTTCGGCGACGGCGGGACAATGCTTTGAAGCTCCTTTCCCGAAACTGCGAGGTCTTTTATTGTCAGGCAGGCGGTTTTCACAAGCTCCCCAGCCAGCGCCGCGATTTGAGTGTAATACTCCGCGCCCGCGCTGTCTTCGCAGATATGCGCTGCAACAATGTCTAGAAACAAGCTCTCCCCGTGCGCGGAAAGCCCGCGGCGGATTTCCTTGTCGGACAGCGAAAGCGGCTCGCCGTGATAGCGTACAATCCCGCAGACGCGCGTTCGCAGCGCGTTTGAGCATTTCAGCCGCCGCAGAATTTCGTCCGCTGTTTCGGCGCTTTTTTCCGCGCAGGCTTCGCGGTCGTCCGCCTGAAGCGTAGGCTGCGCAATGTCTTTCAGCAGCATTGAGAACGGGAGCGCGGGGTCGCCGCCGCAGATTTCGGCAGCCCTTTGTGCCGCCGAAACGTTCTTTTCGTAGAGGCTCATATCAAGCGTAAGCTCGGGAATAATCTCCGCGGCAATAGCCGAAAAGCGCATAAACACCGCGCGCATATTCTGCCCGACAAGCATTTTTTGCAGCTCGGAAAAAATCCGCTCGGCTGATACGCAGGAAAGCAGGCTTTTTCCTCGGAGCATTGCGGCGGCGGTTTTTTCTTCGATATCAAATCCAAGTACGCTCGAAAACCGCATTGCGCGCAGTATTCGCAGCGCGTCCTCGTTGAAGCGCACGTCGGGGTCGCCGATACAGCGTATCAGCCGCCGCGAGATGTCGCCGCAGCCGCCGTACAAATCAACAAGCCCCTCGCTCGGGTTGTAGGCAATGCCGTTTATCGCAAAGTCGCGGCGGGAGAGGTCGTCGCGGATATTCCGCGAAAAGCTAACGCTTTCGGGGTGACGTCCGTCGAGGTATTCCCCGTCAACCCGAAAGGTGGTTATCTCGATAGGCTCGCCGCCCGCCATCACGGTCACGGTGCCGTGCTTTATGCCCGTTTCGATAACGCGGAAGTCGGAGAACGCCGCTTTTGTTTCGGCGGGGGTTGCCGAGGTTGTGATGTCATAGTCGTGCGGCGTCTTGCCCATTATTGCGTCGCGCACGCACCCGCCGACGATGTAGGCGCTGTGCCCCGCCGCCGCAAGGCGTTCCAGCACAAGCGAAACGTTTTCGGGAATGTTTATATCCACAAAATCTCCCCCTCTCTGATACTATTTTAGCACAGAGAGTGGGATAATTCAAGTAAAAAGAATTACTTTGCTGCGTTCTGAATCAAAGACTTTATGATTGCAACAGGAATGAATATGAAGCCTAGACATATTGCCAGCGCAAGCTTTTTGAAAAAAAGTGCACCTGGTTGAAATTCTATTACTATTTTGTTTTCATAAAGCACTTTTCGCACAGCCCAGTAACCTGCTACAACGTAAACTATTCCTATAACTATCTCCATATTTTTACCTCCTCATATCAGAACATTTTGTTCTAAAGCTATAATATATGTATCAATGTGGAGGTGCTCATATGAAAAAATACCGACTTAAGGAACTCAGAGAAAGCGAATTGCTGTCACAAAAGGAGGTTGCGACCGCAATCTACTGCTCAC
>SFHN01000150.1 GCA_004555635.1 [Eubacterium] saphenum | reverse complement strand
ATTGAGGATATAAGCGAACTGAACGTGCTTGTGGAGGGCAAGGAGTGCGAGCTTACGCGCGAATGCACAGCGCCTGTTTACGCAAACACGTTTCAATAAATATTACTGTACAAAGGAGAAATACAGATGCGGCTGATAATAGCATCGAACAATGCGCACAAGGTACGCGAAATAAAGGAGATTCTGGGCGATTATTTCAGCGAGATACTTTCGCTTAAGGAGGCGGGCATTGCCATAGACGTTGAGGAGGACGGCGAAACATTTGAGCAGAACGCGCTTAACGGCGACCTGTTCACCACAAGAAACAACGTATACCCCGAGGACGACAAGCCCGTTCACTCTAAAGGCAAGGTTATCGACCTCATTATCCCCGTGCTCACGCTTATCGCGTTCTGCGTTGTCGGAATGATTTACTCGGGCGGATTTTTCGCGGGCGAGAGCTTTATGGACGCTTTTGCAAACTGCGACGCTTCGTTCGGTCTGTCGCTCGGCTCTATCGGCGCGCTTATCGTGATTATCGGCTACTTTATGCTGCGCAGAGTGCTTTCGTTTACCGAGTGTATGGACTCTATCGCCGCCGGCTTCAAGCAGATGGTTCCCGCTATCCTTATCCTCACGTTCGCTTGGACGCTCAAGACTATGACAGGTCTTCTTGAAGCGGGTCCGTTTGTTTCGGGTATTGTAAAGAGCGCCACCGCTCTTCAGATTCTCCTGCCGCTTATCCTGTTCGCGGTTGCTATCGGTCTTTCGTTTGCGACAGGAACAAGCTGGGGCACGTTTGGCATCCTTATCCCGATTGTTACCGCCGTGTTCAGTAGCGAGCTTGCTAACGTTGCCGAAACGGGCGTAATCCCCCCGATGGTTATCATCTGCATTTCCGCGTGCCTTGCGGGTGCGGTTTGCGGCGACCACTGCTCCCCCATCTCCGATACGACGATTATGGCGTCTACGGGTGCGCAGTGCGACCACGTCAACCATGTGTCCACGCAGCTTCCCTACGCGTTCACGGTTGCAGGCGTATGCGCTGTCGGCTACCTGCTTTCGGGCTTTATACAGAACTTGTTCGTTGTGCTCGGCGTTTCTGTAGTGCTTATGCTCGGCGTGCTTTTCGTAATCAAAATGCTTAGCGCCAAAGGGAAAACCAAAGAAGCTAAACAGTAATCTTCCGCACAAATAATCAAAGCCGCACTCAAAGGCGTGCCGCCTTGGGCAGTTCCGCCTCGCCGAAACCTCATCTTTGCAAAAGATGATTTGCTCGGCGGGTCGAAAGCTGCTTTATAGGAAGCACACTAATTGGGTGCGGCTCTATTTGTTACGACGAAATACTCTTACGACAAGCTCACCTTTTCAAGCTCCTCAAAGCTATTGTCGAGAAAGCTTAGCAGCACATCAAGCCCCGTGCCGTCGTTGCAGCCGAAGTCAACATACAGCGTTATCTTCCTGTCGGTAGTGTCGGTGTTCATAGCGTCCATATAGTGAAGGTAGTGGTTTTCCTCGTCCTCGATGTTCTCAAACATATTGTCCGAAATTGCATCGCATACCGCCTGCTTTTCCTCGGGCGAAAGCTCGCTCTTGAAACTTAGCTCAACCATCACGTCGGGAAAACTCATCGCCTGACCTTTCAGCTTGTAGTGATAGTCCGACGGCGCACCACCTGCGGGTTCTATGTACAGAAAAGCCATCACCGCCGCTATAAGCGCCAGCAAAACAGCAATCATAATACTCTCGCCGCGCGAGGACATAAGCACGCCGCCCTTTCTCATTAACGCAAACGCCCCTCCGACATTCTTCTGACGGAGGGGCGGATTTTTACACAGCAGACCCGCTGCTTTTACACCTTGCAGTAAAGCACCGCGTAGTCGAACGGCGCAACGGTAATCTTCCCGTCAACAATTCCGCGTCCGAAGCGGTCAAAGCCCGTTCTGAAGTCGAAGAACATATCCGTCTTGTCGTTCATAACCTCAAAGCTTCTTCCCTGCGTGGATTTGTTCAGGTAGATTATCGCAGCCTCGCGGGTGATTCTGTCGTGGCGCGAGAAAACGCACACGTTGTCGTCAACCTCGATAAAGCGAAGCTCGCCCTGCTCGAACGCTCGCGAGCCGCCGCGCACCTTTGCAAGCCCGCGCGTAAACTCGACAAGCTCGGTGTTCTCTCTGCCCCACGGGTAGCAGCGGCGGTTGAACGGGTCGCGGTAGCCCTCCATTCCCGCCTCGTCACCGTAATAAATCGACGGAATGCCCGGCAGGAAGAACTGAAGCACCATTGCGCACTTCAACAGCGCGATTCCGTAAAGGTACTGCGGACCGTCAAGCCTGCGCTCGCTCTGCCAGTCCTTGTCGTGCCAGCCAACCTCCTCGCCGCCAAGACGCGTAAGCGCGCGCTCGGTGTCGTGGGTTGACAGGAAATTCATCAGCATATCAATCGCGGGCTTCGGGTAGTGGTCGAGAATGGTCAGAATGCTATTTACAAAGTCCTGCGCATTTGCATACTTGACATAGTTCAGTATCGCTTCCTTGAATGGGTAGTTCATAACCGAGTCGAGCTGACCGCCTATCAGATAGCGGCGGCGGACGCCGTAGCTTTCCTTGTTGGAAGCGTCCTCCCACACCTCGCCGTAGATTATTTTGTCGCCGCCCATAGCCTTTACCGAACGGTTAAGGTTGTCGAGAAACTCGTCGGGCAATTCGTCCGCGACATCAAGACGCCAGCCGCGCGCGCCAAGCTTTATCCACTTCTGAAGAATGCCGTCCTCGCCGCAGATATAGCGGGTGTAGCTATCGTTGTTCTCGTTTACGTTGGGGAGAGTTGTAATGCCCCACCAACTCTCGTATTTGTCGGGATAGCCCGTGAACGAGTACCACGGGAAATAGGGAGAGTTCTTGTCGCGGTACGCGCCGGTGTTGTCGCCGTATCGCCCGAATTTGTTGAAGTAAATCGAGTCTGCGCCCGTGTGCGAGAAAACGCCGTCAAGGATAATGTCAATGCCCATCTCCTTTGCCTTTGCGCAAAGCTCCTTGAAATCCTCCTCCGTTCCGAGAAGCGGGTCGATTTTCTCATAGTTTGCTGTGTTGTAGCGGTGATTTTCGTGCGCCTCAAAAATCGGGTTCAGATAAATCACGGTTACGCCGAGCGACTTTATATACGGCAGCTTTTCGATTATTCCCTGCAAATCGCCGCCGAAATAGTCGTTGTTGCGTACAACACCCTTGCTGTCGGGCTTGTAAAGCGGCGTGCCGTCCCAGTCGTCGCGGATAATTCTGTCCGACGGGACATTCTCGTGCGGCTTGCCGCTCTTGCAAAATCTGTCGGGGAAAATCTGATACATAATTCCGCCGCGGATAAACTCGGGGGTGTAAAGGTTCTCGTCGAATACGGTAAGCTGAAACAGCTCCTCGCCCTCGAAAACGCCCTCGCTCGCGCCGTGGCGCTTTATATAGCGGCGGCGTCCGTCCAGCACGCAGGTGAAATAGTAGTGGTGAACGCCCGTGTTATTCGGTGTGAAAACGCAGGAAAAGGTGTTTTCTTCGCCGCTCTCGTCCTGAAGAGTAAGCTCAATAAAGCGCTCCTTATACCCGGGGCGGAACATAACGAGCGTCAAATCCTGAACGTGCATATACTTGGGAACGCGTACGTTGAACATACTCGGCTGACCGCGCCTCAGCGCGCCGAACGGGTGCTTAAATGCGGTATCAAAGCAGTCAAATAATGGCATACCGATGTTTCTCCTCAAATAATATTCGTAATACCACCTGCGCAAAAAGGCGCTGCACAGCCCGGCAGCGCCTCAGGTGAAAGGTTTTACTTAAGGTCCCAGATATCTCTTGCGTAGTCCTGAACAGCACGGTCCGCAGAGAAGCGGCCTGCGCCCGCGATGTTCATAAGGCTCTTCTTGTTCCACTCGCTCGGGTTCTTGTAAACCTCGGAGATGTAAGCCTGCGTTCCGCGGTAGCTGTCGAAATCTGCAAGCGCCATATAGAAGTCCTTGAACTTGATGGAGTTTGCAACCTCCTCGAAGGTAGCGCCGTTAATTCCGTTGTACATACGCTGAATTGCGTCGCGGATAGTGGGGTTGGAGTTTACATAG
>SFHN01000149.1 GCA_004555635.1 [Eubacterium] saphenum | reverse complement strand
GTATTATTTTCCGTTTGCGGAAGAAAATATATAACAAAATGCCTTGTTCTTGTAATTTTGCTTCATAATTTCGCTGGTATCTCCAAATTATGCCAAGGCACAATATATCAATATTTGCTATTGACAAGATACAATATATTGTGCTATAATGTTCTTGCAAACAAAAGAACAAAGGCAATGCGGTATAAAAAACGCAGCGCCGATGGATAAATTCCGCGCTGATATCGGCGCGGGCAGAAGCGAAGGAGAGAACTATGGAACTTATGAAACAATGGGACGGATTTAAGGGCGTTAAGTGGAAGGAAGAGGTAAACGTCCGCGATTTTATTCAGAACAACTATACGCCCTATGACGGCGACGAATCGTTCTTAGCGGGCACAACCGAGGCTACCGACAGGCTTTGGGGCAGGGTTCAGGAGCTTCAGAAGCAGGAGCGCGCAAAGGGCGGCGTGCTGGATATGGACACGCATATCGTATCGGGACTTACCTCTCACGAGCCGGGCTACATCGCTCCCGAGCTTAAGGAGCTTGAGCAGATTGTCGGACTTCAGACGGACAAGCCGCTAAAGCGCGCGTTTATGCCGTACGGCGGAATTAAGATGGCGGAGGACGCCTGCCGCAACTACGGCTATGAGCCTGACCCGCTGCTTCACAAGATATTCACCGAATATCACAAGACGCATAATCAGGGCGTTTTCGACGCATACACCCCCGAAATGCGCGCCGTAAGAAAGAACAAGATTATCACGGGGCTTCCCGACACCTACGGTAGAGGGCGAATTGTCGGCGATTACAGGCGCGTTGCGCTTTACGGCATTGACAAGCTGATAGCTTTCAAGGAATACGACCTCGCAAACTGCGGCAACGGAAAAATGCGCGACGACGTTATCAGACAGCGCGAGGAGCTTGCCGAGCAAATCCGCGCGCTGAAGGGCATGAAGGAAATGGCGAAAAGCTATGGCTTTGACATTTCGCAGCCCGCAGAAAACGCCAAGCAGGCGGTTCAGTGGACATACTTCGGCTACCTCGCCGCAATCAAGACGCAGAACGGCGCCGCTATGTCAATAGGGCGAATTTCCACGTTCCTTGACATCTACATTCAGCGCGACCTTGACAGGGGCGCTATCACCGAAACACAGGCGCAGGAGCTAATCGACCATCTTGTGCTGAAGCTGCGTATGGTTAAGTTTGCGCGTATCCCGTCGTACAACGAGCTGTTTTCGGGCGACCCCGTATGGGCAACGCTCTCTATCGCGGGCAGGGGCGTTGACGGGCGCTCGCTTGTCACAAAGAACGACTTCCGCTTCCTGCATACGCTTGAGAATATGGGACCCTCGCCCGAGCCGAATATGACGGTGCTTTATTCCGACAGGCTTCCCGAGGCGTTTAAGAGCTACGCTGCGGCAATCTCCGTGCGGACGTCCTCTATTCAGTACGAAAACGACGAGGTAATGCGTCCCGAGTGGGGCGACGACTATGCTATCTGCTGCTGCGTTTCCGCAACGCAGACGGGTAAGGAAATGCAGTTCTTCGGCGCGCGTGCAAACCTTGCGAAGTGCCTGCTTTACGCGATAAACGGCGGCGTTGACATCGGTTCGGGCGCACAGGTCGGACCGAAGTACCGACCGATTACCTCGGATTACCTCGATTACGACGAGGTTATGGAGCGTTTTGACGATATGATGACGTGGCTCACGGGCGTGTATGTTCATACCCTCAATCTGATACACTATATGCACGACAAGTACAACTACGAGGCGGCTGAAATGGCGCTTATCGACACCGACGTCCGCCGCACGTTTGCGACAGGTATCGCTGGCTTCTCCCACGTTGTTGACAGCCTTTGCGCGATAAAGTACGCAAAGGTTAAGTGCATAAGAAACGAGCAGGGGCTTGTCGTTGACTTTGAAACCGTGGGCGAGTTCCCGAGGTACGGAAACGACGATGACCGCGCGGACGACATCGCGGTATGGCTGCTCGGAACATTCCTCAAAAAGCTCAAGCAGTGCCATACCTACCGTCACAGCGAGCCGACGACCTCTATCCTCACCATCACCTCTAACGTCGTTTACGGCAAGGCTACCTCGTCGCTTCCCGACGGAAGAAAGGCAGGCGAGCCTCTTGCACCCGGCGCAAATCCGTCCTACGGAGCGGAGAAGAACGGGCTGCTTGCTTCGCTGAACTCGGTTGCAAAGCTGCCGTATGAGTGGGCGCTTGACGGCATTTCCAACACCCAGACGATAAGCCCCGACGCGCTCGGACACACCGAGGAGGAGCGCAAGACCAACCTTGTGAACATTCTCGACGGCTACTTTGAAAAGGGCGCGCACCACCTGAACGTTAACGTGTTCGGCAAGGAGAAGCTTATCGACGCAATGGAGCACCCCGAAAAGGAAGAGTATGCAAACTTCACGATACGCGTTTCCGGCTACGCAGTAAAGTTCATTGACCTTACCCGCGAGCAGCAGATGGACGTTATCACAAGAACCTGCCATTCGGCTCTGTGATATCGGCAGAATAACCCCGCCGGGCAGGCGCTTTCACGCGAGAGCGCTGCCCGGCTTGGCAATATAGAGAAGGAGTTTTGTTATGAGCGAGGAGATAAAAGCGCGCGTTCATTCGCTGGAGAGCTTTGGCGCGGCGGATGGCCCGGGAGTTCGGTTTGTGGTATTTTTGCAGGGGTGCAAATTTCGCTGCCGCTACTGCCATAACCCTGATACCTGGGCGACGGAGGGCGGAACGCTCTACACCGCCGACGAGCTGATTCAAAAGGCGCTCCGCTATCGCAGCTACTGGAAAAACGGCGGCGGAATAACCGTCAGCGGGGGAGAGCCGCTGCTGCAGCTTGACTTTCTGACGGAGTTCTTCAAAAAGGCAAAGGCGCAGGGTGTTCACACCTGCATTGACACCGCGGCTCAGCCTTTCACGCGCGGGCAGCCGTTTTTCGGGAAGTTCGAGGAGCTGATGAAAAGCACCGACCTTGTTCTGCTTGACATAAAGGAAATTGACCCAAAGCGTCACAGGCTGATTACGGGCTTTGACAACGCGAACATTCTTGATATGGCGCGGTATCTCGCGGAGATAGGAAAGCCCGTGCGCATTCGGCACGTTCTTGTGCCGTCGCTCACCGACCGCGACGACGACCTGGACAGGCTCGGCGCGTTTATATCCTCGCTCGGGAATGTCGAGATGGCCGAGGTTTTGCCGTATCATTCGCTGGGGCAGTTCAAGTGGACGAACCTCGGGATTCCCTATACGCTTTCCGACGAGGTTTCGCCGACGAAGGAGCGAATCGAAAACGCCCGCCGCAGGCTGAATGGGAGATAAGCCCCGCTTCAGAAGAAAACCCTAGCCGCCGCAGGCTTATTCTCAATGAACAGATTTTCGTGGAAAACTAGCGCCACTAACAGTCTTTGACAATATCATTATATTCCGCGGGAAGAAAATACAATGCTTTTCCTTGCTTAATATGTTAAAATAAGGATAACGTTTACATCAAAAGGAGGAACGTCATGAAATTACTCAAGAGAATAGCAGCGTGCGCTCTGGCTGTCGCTATGGCTGCTTCGATTACTGCCTGCGAGGACGAAGCGCTGCAGAGCGGAACCAATCCAAACGGCGGAATGCAGTCTTCTTCCGAAGATACCGCGCCCGTTTTCACCACCGATGACGAAACTGACAGAGAGGTTAAGGATATTTCTTCCGCGTCCTTCACTCCCGACGGACACGCGGGCAAAGTAACGCTTCTCAGCTGGTACGACATCAGCGCCGACCAGAAGGGTCGCGACCAGACACAGGTGTTCCTCAGCGAAGCCTACGGCGGCGAGCTTGAGATGATAAGCTGCACGCCACTTATTGATTCGCTGCTCGAAAAGCTTGCAATACTTATCTCCTCGGACGAATCTCCCGACCTCGTTACAAACGATGCTTGGCTATATCCCGGAAATGCTGCAAAGGGTTCGTTTATGGCACTTGACGAGTATATTGATTATACCACTCCGCTGTGGTCCGAGATGGCTCCTTATATCGAGGCAAACGCATATGGCGGAAAGCACTACTACTATCCTCACCGCCTTATGACAAACGATATGCTTAATTACAGCAAAAAGACCAT
>SFHN01000148.1 GCA_004555635.1 [Eubacterium] saphenum | reverse complement strand
TATTTCCTCAGGAGTAAAAGCGTACATAACACGGGTCGCGGACTTGTTTACCGCGTTCACAACCTTTTGTACATTGAATTCTTCCTTGGTGTTATCCTTTTTTACTACCCTTTTCATAGTTCTTTTTCCTTTCGACTAACACAATATTTGGTGGTTAGTTATTATCATACCACATTCTGCGGGAAAAAGCAATAGATTTTCGGCGTTACAAGGAAAATTCTGCAAGTCTTACCCTTTGCACAAAAATGCGCCGCCTTTTTTGTACAAGATAACGCAGTATCACTCGCCCGAAAATTCGCGGATAACCTCCATAAACTGCTTTCCGTAGCGCTCCGCCTTCATTGTGCCGACGCCCGAAATGCTTCTGAACTCCTGCGGGGTGGTTGGCTTTTCGGCGCTCATTTCACGCAGCGACGCGTCCGAAAACACGACGTAGGCGGGGACGCTGAGCGTTTTCGCGATTTTTGTGCGAAGCTCCTTGAGCCTTTGGAAAAGCTCGGGGTTCTCGGGTTCGGCGGGTTTTGGCGCTTTCTCGGCGCGCTGTGCTTTCGGGAGATACATCGCAAGCTTTCTGCGGCTTTTGATGAACTCGTCCGCTGCGGGGGTGAGGGAGAGCGCTCCCGACTCGCTGTCGGCAGAAATAAGCCCCTCGCGCACCAGAAAATCCGTCACCGCCGCTATCCGCTCGGGCGAAGCGCCTTTCATAATCCCGTATGTAGAGAGCGCAGAAAGCCCGCTTTCGGGGGTGTCCTCTCCCAAAAGCACCGAAGCCGCAAGCTTCCTGTCGCCCGTTATTCCGCGCTGAGCCAGCCTGAATATGCAGGACAGGATTTTCTGCGCCTCCACCGTTATGTCAGCGAACTCCGCGTCCGCCCTGCAATTTCCGCAGGCAAGGCAGTCGCCCGCCGTCTTTTCCCCAAAGTAGCTCAGGATAAAGCTGCGCAGGCAGCGGCGGGTCGTTGAATAAAACGTCATCTGCTTCAGCCGCTCGCGGTCGCGCTGTTCAGCCTGTTGAAGCTCCTGCTCGGACATCTCGGGGTTGTTGTCGCGACTGTGGTCGATGAAGTAATTGGCGGTCGCGACATCGGATTTCGCGTACAGCAGCACACAACGCGCAGGGCTTCCGTCGCGCCCCGCTCTGCCCGCCTCCTGATAGTAGCTTTCAAGGTCCTTAGGCATATTGTAGTGAACAACCATACCCACGTTCGACTTGTCAATGCCCATTCCGAACGCATTTGTCGCGACCATAACGTTCACGCGGTCGTAGATGAAATCCTCCTGCGCCTCGCGGCGGAAGCTTTCGGAAAGCCCCGCGTGATACATCGCGGCATTGCAGCCGTTTAGCTTCAGCATTCCGCAGACGGACTCCACGTTTTTTCGCGTGGAGCAGTAAACGATTGTGCTTGCGCCGCCGCTGCTTTTCAGCAATTCCAGCAGCTCCTCGTCCTTGTTCTTCGGGTGCCTTACCTCGAAGTAAAGGTTCGGGCGGTCAAAGCCCGTTGTAATCGTGTAGGGGCTTGACAGCTCCAGCAGCCGCACGATGTCCTCTTTCACAACGCCCGTTGCGGTAGCGGTAAACGCGGCAACGACAGGTCTATGGCGAAGCGAGCGGACAAACCCCGCGATTTTGAGATAGCTCGGACGAAAGTCCTGACCCCAATGCGAAACGCAGTGCGCCTCGTCAACCGCGACAAGCGGAATGTCCAGCCCCTCGCAAAAGCGCACAAAGCCCGCCGTTTCAAGCCGCTCGGGAGCAACATACAGCAGCTTGCAGCCGCCGCTTGACACGGTATAAAACACCTCGTCCGTTTCCGCGGGCGAAAGCGAGCTGTTGATATACTCGGCGGGTATTCCCGACTGCCGAAGCGCCTCTACTTGGTCCTTCATCAGCGAAATCAGCGGCGAAACAACAATTGTGACGCCGCGAAGCAGCATAGCGGGAATCTGATAGCACATTGATTTTCCCGCACCCGTAGGCATAACTCCAAGCACGTCGCGCCCGCTAAGAATGCTGTCAATGCACTCGTCCTGCCCCTTTCTGAAGGAGCTGTGACCAAAATAGTTTTGCAGCACCTCTGTCTTATCCAGAAAATCACCCCCGAAAGCAACAAGGGAGCAAAGCTGCTCCCCCTCTTGTCTGTCAAAAATCTAATTTTTCAGGCTGTCGAGAAGCCCGCAGATGCTAGGAACCCGCATAACGGCTAGGCTTTGTGCCTGCCGTTATGCGGCGTGACAACGCAGATGTGGTTTTTTCGACAGTCCGGGAGCAAAGCTGCTCCCTTATTTATATAGTATCAGTTTCCGCACTCAATGCTTATCTCATTGAACTTGCCGAGAATGTCATCGACAACAAGCTTCTTCTTGTCCTCGCCGCCGATATCCATTACCGCCTGTCCGCCGTGCATCATAAGCAGGCGCGTGCCGTACTCAACCGCAAAGCGCAGGTTGTGCGTTACCATAAGAGTGGTTAGCTTTTTCTCGCTGACAACGCGCTGCGTAATCTCCATAAGCGTTTCCGACGACTTAGGGTCAAGCGCAGCCGTGTGCTCGTCGAGTATAAGCAAATCGATGTCAACCATCGTGGAAATTATCAGCGCAAGCGCCTGCCGCTGACCGCCCGAAAGCGAGCCTGCAAGCACGCCCATACGGTTTTCAAGCCCCATTCCGCAGGTTTCCAGCAGGGACTTGTAGTAGTCAATGCGGTGCCTGTTTACCGCTCTGCCGAGGTTGTAGCTTTTGTTCTTGTTGTCGGCGAGCGCCATATTTTCGAGTATCGTAAGGCTGCCGCTTGTTCCGAGTTTCGGGTCCTGAAGCACTCTGCCGATTCGCTTTGCGCGCTTGTACTCGGGCTGCTTTGTGATGTCCGTTCCGCCGAAAACAATCGAGCCGCTGTCGGGGCGCATTGTTCCGCAAATCATATTGAGAAGCGTTGTCTTTCCGCTGCCGTTTGAGCCGACAACCGCCACAAACTCCCCGTCGTTTACCGTCAGGCTGAACTTGTCGAACAGCACGTTTTCATCTACGGTGCCCGCGTTGAACACCTTGCTCATTTCAATTATCTGAAGCATTTTTTCCCTCCGATAACTCCGCAGGCTTGCGGACAAGGCTTTTCAGCAGATCAGAAAAGGCGCTTCCGCCGAGTACCAGCGCGATAAGGAATATCAGCGCCTTGATAAGATTGTTAAGCTCGGTAGGAAGTCCAAGCTCAAGCACTATCTGATAGCTTGCCTTATAGATAACCGAGCCGAGAATTACCATCGTTGTGCCCTTCATAAAGCCAACGCGCTTGAAAATGCTAAGCCCGATGATTACCGAAGCCAGACCGAGAACAACCATTCCGACGCCCATCTGCTGGTCGGCGCTGCCCTTGTTCTGCGCGATTACCGAGCCCGCAAGCGCGGCAAAGCCGTTTCCGAGCATAAGCCCGAAAATCTTCATCGTGCCGGGGTTTTTGCCGAGCATTACGGTGTAGCGCTGATTGTCGCCGGTGGCGCGCAGGAGAAGTCCGCTCTTTGTTTTGAGGAACAAATCAACCAGCACCTTGCACACAACGACGAGAAGCAGCGACACGATTGCCGTACGAAGATAGAACCCGCCAACGCTGCGCGGAATAAGTCCCGCGAGCGACGAGTTGAAGATGGTTTCCTTATTAAAGAACGACGCAATTGCCATTCCGCCCGTGCCGAGCTTTATTATAACAAGATTTACCGAAAGCATAGCGGTATACATTATTATACCGCACAGCAGCGGAATGATTCCGAGCTTGACGTGCATAAAGCCCGTAAGCGCGCCCGCCGCCATACCTACCGCAAAGGAAATGAGCAGACATAGCCACGGATTGACCCCGCGCATAATCAGCACACCCGTAAGCACCGCGCCGAGCGGAAACGTTCCGTCAACCGACAGGTCGGGGAAATCAAGTATGCTGTATGTGATATACATACCCATAGCGAGCAGGGCGTACATCAGCCCCTCCTCGACTATTCCTATTAGAATGTTGATAAATATGCTCATATCTGCCCCTTAGTTTTACGGTAGAGATTACTCTGCGTTTGTGGTTACCTTTTCTGCGCCCGAGAGAGAATCGGGAACGGTTATGCCGAAGGAAGCGAGAACGTCGGGATTAA